>JACMPD010000197.1 GCA_014377675.1 Taibaiella sp. | reverse complement strand
CTATTAACTGTATAACGCTTGATCCGGCGGAATTAATATTAGTAATAGCAGCGGAACGACCTGCAGTATTACTACCCAAAGCACCGTTAAAGATTATGCGCCAGGCTGTAGACCGGGAAGGAAACGTGTAATTGGTAGAGTAAGTAAATTTTTTGATGCCTGGTATGGCAGAAGAGGTGCTGCTACACTGCGTGTGGCCTGCAGAATCCGCACAAACAGGTGTTACCTCCACTCCTGTTGATGGTGATTCAATTGAAAGTGTCAAATTTGCAGAAGCGGTGGTAGCCCCTCCTCTATAAATACAAATCTGTGGTGTTGCAGAAGGAAGTAACGCAAATGCACTCGCTGTTGATGCAGCCGGAGAGCAGTCACCGTAAACAACAAGCGTAATTTTATAAGTGCTGTCGCGCAACCAGGTGTAATTAAGGTCAATACCAAAAATGTGATTGGCACGAGAGCTGATGCTCATTAACAAAATAGCGATGGTGGCAATGACGCCTGATAAGATTTTCTTCATATAATTGTGGTAAAATAGCCCTATATTTAAGAAATTTAAATAAAAATTTTCACTGTTGAATGATTCAAATACAACAATTCCATTTGATAGACACCCTTTAACAAGAAAACGTTTGTTTTCATGCAATAAAATCCGGGAATCCTGCAAACATAAAAATTATAATAGCAAAATACAGCTGCAAATTATAACTTTTTTTTCAAATGGTATAGTCAGTATCTCACATTTGTGAGCCGGGCACATTAGCAGCAAGAATCAGACGATGCTATTATCAAAATCCTTTCCTGATAGGCGTTTTTTCTACAAATAGCAACTGGCTGGCATCAGTTTAAAGCGGAAGTATACATTTATTACATCAAAACTCCACTCTTCCTGTTTTACATTTTTCTTTCTCCTTTTTATTATTACATTTGCAGTCCGTTTAAAAAATAACATATTTCATGGCTACAACAGCAGACATGCGTACAGGTTTGATCATCAAGCTTGATAACAACCTTTACTCAGTAGTTGACTTCGGTCAAAACAAAACTGCCCGCGCGGCAGCGAAAGTATGGGCAAAACTTAAAGGAGTGGACAACAGCCGCACCATTGAACATACATGGAATTCAGGCGATAACATTTTCCCGGTGAGAGTGGAAAAACGTAATTACCAGTTTTTATATAGAGACGACAGCGGCTTTAACCTGATGGATAATACATCTTTCGAGCAGATTATCATCACTGAAAACATGGTTGAGCACCCTGAACTGTTTAAAGACGGCCAGGAATGTTTCGTTATTTTCAATACCGAATCAGAAATCCCGATGAGCGTGGAACTACCTTCAAGCGTAAATCTCCGCATCACATATTCTGAGCCGGGCGTTAAGGGCGATACTGCTACCCGTGCTACCAAGCAGGCAACGCTGGAAACCGGAGGCGTTATCAACGTTCCCCTGTTTGTAAACGAAGGTGACCTGATAAAAATAGATGCCAAAACCGGCAACTATGTGGAAAGAGTGAAAGAATAACATAAATAACCTGCAATAATGTCTTGATGTATACTTGCGGTTGTTTTAATTAAGTATGAATTGCGAAATGGATTATTGCATAGTTTTGTGATTGCTCATTGAATATTTACTTTTTTACTTAAAAAAATCTTCATGGAATATAAACAAATACAAGAGCTGATAAAAACGATCAACAAATCAAGTATCAGCGAATTAAGCATAGAAGACGGCGATTTTAAAATCACCATAAAGCAGGAGTTTTCCTCCGGCGCGGCTCAGTACCCTATGCAGGCCATGCAGCCGATGCAGCACATGATGTCGGCTCAGCCTATGAGCCAGGTACATGGCGCAGCCGCAGCAGGTGAAGAAAAAGCAACACCTAAGGCTGAAACTCCTTCAGCTACAGGCATTACTGTAAAATCACCTATGATTGGCACTTTCTATAGGAGCCCTTCGCCTGATAAGCCGGTTTTCATCAATGTTGGCGATGAAATAAAGGCCGGCCAGATAGTATGCATCATAGAGGCCATGAAATTGTTTAATGAAATAGAAAGCGAGGTAAGCGGCAGGGTAATAAAAGTACTCGCTGATGACTCCTCACCCGTTGAATATGATCAGCCGCTTTTCCTGGTAGAACCCATTTAATGAGGCCGTTGATGAGCAACAATACAGAGCGTAATTTTTAAAAACTCCATAGGTGGTAAGTATATTACCACTTATGGCTTTATTTACTATGTTTTTGGCTTTTGACCTTTAAATTTATTCTGTGTTTAAGAAAATACTGATTGCCAACAGGGGCGAAATAGCGCTCCGTATTATACGTACATGCCGGGAAATGGGCATCCGGACGGTAGCTGTTTACTCCACTGCCGATAAAGACAGCCTGCATGTTCGCTTTGCTGATGAAGCCGTATGCATAGGCAAACCACAAAGCAGCGATTCATACCTGAATATACAGCATATAATGGCCGCCGCAGAAATAACCAACGCTGATGCCATACATCCGGGCTACGGCTTCCTTGCGGAAAACGCTAACTTTGCTGAGATTTGCGCCAAATACAATATTAAATTTATTGGACCCACGCCTGAAATGATTCGCTCCATGGGCGATAAAATAACGGCCAAGGAAACCATGATAAAAGCCGGTGTACCGGTAATACCGGGCTCCGAAGGGTTGCTCCAAAGCGTGGAGGAGGCAAAACACTTGGCCAAAGAAATGGGCTACCCTGTAATAATAAAGGCGACCGCCGGTGGCGGGGGCAAGGGCATGCGTGTAGTATGGAAAGATGATGAGATAGAGCACGCCTACAGCACAGCTAAAATTGAGGCTGCCGCTTCATTCAAAAACGACGGCATCTACATGGAGAAATTCGTGGAAGAGCCACGCCATATTGAAATACAAGTTGCGGGCGATCAGTTTGGTAAGGTATGCCACCTCAGCGAGCGCGACTGCTCCATACAAAGAAGGCACCAAAAACTGGTGGAGGAATCACCATCGCCCTTCATGACGCCTGAACTGCGCGAGCGTATGGGCGCGGCTGCTATTAAAGCGGCCGCCGCTATCAACTATGAAAGCGTTGGCACCATTGAGTTTCTCGTTGATAAACATCGCAACTTCTACTTTATGGAGATGAACACCCGCATACAGGTGGAACATGGCGTAACAGAAGAGGTGATTAGCTACGATCTGATAAAAGAACAAATTAAAATAGCGGCCGGCGTGCCCATAAGCGGTAAAAATTATGAGCCAAAAATACATGCCATTGAGTGCCGCATCAACGCCGAAGACCCTTATAACGACTTCAGGCCGTGTCCGGGCAAGATAACCGTATTGCATACTCCCGGCGGCCACGGCGTGCGTGTTGTCTCTCACATCTATGCGGGCTATACCATACCGCCATATTACGACTCAATGATCGCCAAAGTAATAGCTGTAGCCCAGACAAGGGAAGAAGCTATAGACACCATGGAGCGTGCACTGAGTGAATATGTGATTGAAGGCATTAAAACAACAATCCCATTCCACCTGCAACTGATGCGCAATGAGGACTTCCGCGCCGGAAACTTTACTACTAAATTTATCGAAAGCTTTAAGCTGATCTAATAGCTGAGCTCCGGTTATAACATCTTTTCAACTATAAAAACTGCCCCGTAACGGCAGTTTTTATTATTATATTAAGATTTTAGATTATAATGCATTTGCTCATTCGCCTAAAAGAAATCTTGAAAACACCTGATTTTAATTTCGCTATATGCCACCCAAACCGCTGATAGCACAAAAATATATAGACCCGCTGACCGACTTCGGCTTTAAACGTCTCTTTGGCAGCGAACCCAATAAAGACCTGCTCATTGACCTGCTCAACAGTGTTTTCAACGGCCGAAAATATATTATTGACCTTGAGTATAACAAGCACGAGCATACCGCTGATATTAAAGACGAAGGTTCGGCAATCTTTGACCTCACCCGTACGGGTAAGGATGGCGAACACTTCATAATTGAGATGCAGCGCGGCAGGCAGGCCAACTTTAAAAAGCGCGCAATTTACTATACCAGCCTGCTGGCAGCGGGGCACGCGCCAAAAGGGAAGCGTTCAGCATGGGCATATGAACTTCCGGAAATATTTTTTATCGGATTGTTGGAGGACTTTTCGGTTGAAACTACTAATGATGGCAGTTATGTGCGCGATATATGCTTGATGAACAGAAATACCGGTAAAGTATTATATGACGGTTTAGGATATATTTTCCTTGAATTAGTTAACTTTGTAAAGACGGAAGATGAACTGGAAGGTAACTTAGACAAATGGCTGTATGTGCTCAAGAATATAAGCCGGACGGAGAAAATGCCACTGTTCATACGTAAAACCATTTTTGAAAAAGTGTTCAGCATAGCTGAATACAGCAATATGACCAAGGAGGAAAAGAATATGTACAACGCAGCATTGAAACGTAAATGGAACAACGAGAATGTACTGGATTATGCAGTGAAAACCGCTATAAAAGAAGAACGAGCTAAAGCGGAGGCAGAGAAACAAAAAATTATTGCCGAGGCAATAGCAGAAAAACGAAAAGTAGTGACGGAGCTCAAAAAGCTGGGTATGTCATCCAAAGATATAGCCCGGATTGTAGGGATGTCACAGGAAGAGGTGGAGGAGATTTAGCAGCGTTCCAGACCTTCTTACAAATAAAAACTGCTAACTAAGGTTGTTTTTATTTTACATTTACGTTTTGAACGTTACATGAATTACACCGTCTCCTTACTAATAATCACCTACAACAGGCAAAAAGATCTATTGGAGCTTTTGCAAAACCTGACGATGCTGGATACAACAAAAGTGCTGGAAGAAGTGCTTATTCTCAACAATGCGTCCACTGATTCTTACAGTGAAGTCAGTGATTTCATCAAAGCGCATCCGGAACTCAAAATAGAATATATTTATTCTGAAGAAAATACCGGTGTGGCGAGAGGCCGCAATACGCTCATGAGCATGGCGAAGGGTGACCTGATGATGATTGTTGATGATGATGCTGTGTTCACAAAACCTACTGACCTTGTCAGGCTGGCGGCACTGTTTAATGAACCGTTTTTTAAGGAAGCCAACACAGCAATAATAACACCGCGTGTTATCTATTATGATAATAAAGAAGTACAACTAACCGCATTCCCCCATAAAAAATATGACAGGTACGCTACCAATCCCAGGTTTCTCACTTCATATTACATTGGTTGCGCACATATTATGAAGCGGGAGGTATTGGCCAAAACAGGCCTCTACCCTACTGACTTTCATTATGGAATGGAAGAGTATGACCTCGGTTACCGTGTACTGAACGCGGGATACACTATTGGTTTTGATAATACCGTCACTGTTGAGCACAAAGAATCGCCGCTGGGCAGGCAGCCCAATTTCAGAAAACTACAGATGCAATGGGTGAATAAAAGCAAGGTTGCCTACCGCTATCTGCCATTTAAGTACTTTATAACCACAGCGCTAAGTTGGGGGGTGCAATACCTGAAGTTGGCAAAAGGTCACTTCGGAACATTCCTTATGTCTATAGTTCAGATTTTCAAAATACCCTTCACCGAAAAGCGGAATGTAGTGAGTGAAAATACACTGCAATATTTGAAGAAAACTGAGGCCCGGCTAAAATACTAAAGTATAAAGGCTACGCTGCTGTAACAAAAAGCCCCTCGCGATTAACGAGGAGATTTATTATAAAAAATAAATATATCTTTCACTAAACTGCCATGCCTTTTGGTTTGGTTGAAATCTCCTTTCTTTCGCCTATCTGCTGGCGCCACATGGCATAGTACAATCCCTTCTCGTCAATTAATGACTGATGAGACCCTGTCTCTATAACATTGCCTTTTTCAAGCACGTAGATACGGTCGGCATGCATAATGGTAGAAAGGCGGTGTGCTATCATAATGGTAATGTGCTGGCGCTGTGCTGTTATACCTCTTATGGTTTGCGATATTTCCTCTTCCGTCAACGAATCGAGTGCTGAAGTAGCTTCATCAAAAATCATCAATCTCGGCTTGCGCAATAATGAACGGGCTATTGATATACGCTGACGCTCGCCGCCAGAAAGTTTTAAACCTCCCTCCCCTATTACTGTATCAAGCCCATTCTCTGCGCGTGCGAGCAGGTTGTGGCAGGAAGCCTGCTTCAACGCTTCATTAATATCGCTATCCGTTGCGCCAGGGTTAACGAACAGTAAATTTTCTTTAATTGTACCTGAAAACAATTGCGGGTCTTGCGTTACCAGGCCCATCTGGTGCCGAAACTCCTCGTAATTTATTTTCTTTTCATCAATGCCATTGTAATAAATATGTCCGCCAACCGGGTGGTACAGCCCTACCAGCAATTTAACCAGGGTTGTTTTACCGCTGCCTGATGGCCCTACAAAAGCGACAGTCTCGCCAAGGTTAACATCAAATGAGATGCCGTCAAGTGCCGGTTTTGTAGCAGTGTTGTGCTTGAATATTACATTATCGAATTTTACATTTTCAATGCCATTCAAAGGCACAGGATTTTCAGGCGAAAACTCTACCGGTTTTTTCAACAAAACCTGCAAATTATTCAGCGATGCTTCTGCTTCCCGGTAAGACAAGATTACATTTCCTATTTCCTGCATAGGGCCGAAAATGAAAAAGGAGTAGAATGTAAGTGTAAGATACTGGCCGGGCGAAAGTTTGCCGCCAAACACAAAATAAAGCAAGCACATAACAATAACCTGCTGCAGGAAATTCACAAAGGTGCCCTGAATAAAAGATATGGTACGTATGCTGCGCACTTTCTTTAGTTCCAGCTGCAGTATTTTTATGGTTGTCGCATTCAGCCTGCGTATCTCCTGGGTGGTAAGGCCTAGGCTTTTCACGAGTTCCACGTTGCGTAATGATTCGGTGGTGGAACCAGCCAGTGCGTTCGTTTCCCGGACAATATTTTTTTGAACTGTTTTAATTTTCTTACTGAGCGCGCTGGTAAGGAAACCCAAAACGAGCGCGCCGCCAACGTAAACCAATGGTAAAACCGGGCTTAAAGAGACAGCGTAAACAATAACAAACACAATACCAATGACGGTAGGTAACAACACGTTAAAAAATGAATTTATGAATTTTTCACAATCAGCACGAACTTTTTGAAGGATAGAAAGTGTTTGACCGCTGCTCTGGTCTTCAAACTCCTGGTAAGGCAGGCGGAGCGCGTGCTTTAACCCATCAGTATATAATTGAGCTCCATATTTTTGAATTACTACATTCACCACATAATCCTGAAAGTTTTTGGCTATTCTCGAAACCATTGCAACACCCATTATGGCACCTATATAGTACAACACCTGGCTGAGATAAGTATTCAGATCACGGGTTATCTTCCCCTCTTTGTCAACAGTAAAGGGATGATTAACGAATTTGTCCAGGATTATCCCCGCATATCTTGGGTTCAGCAGCGAAAAAATCTGGTTAATAGCCGCAAGGACAACCGCCAATAGAATCATCAGCTTGTAACGGCCGAGGTATGACATTAATAACTTCATAGCCCGCAAAGGTAAATGCAAACAATACACTTACCATTATGCCATCATTAATATTGTTAATAGCCGGTAAGTAATTAAAAATAGGCTTAAAAGATTTGGGCTAAAGTAACCAACATTACAGCGCCCTTTCGTTATTTTGTATCATGGATAAAAAGTTCTTCTTTTTTCTGATCGCACTATTCGCAGGGTTCGTAAATTACTGTACCGCACAGGTGGGCGATACCACCGGCAAAACAGCGGCAGTTTC
This sequence comes from Taibaiella sp., assembly GCA_014377675.1. Taxonomy (GTDB): domain Bacteria; phylum Bacteroidota; class Bacteroidia; order Chitinophagales; family Chitinophagaceae; genus Flavipsychrobacter. The sequence continues at coordinate 17,949 of JACMPD010000197.1, read as the reverse complement.
GGCCGCAGCCCTCCCCTTACCCGAAGACCATATCCGTATCAGCTTCGTTACCTGCGGGCCGGGTTTTGAGGAGATATACCAGGTTTTCGGGCACACGGCGGTGCGCATTATAGACAGCTCAAAACAAACCGACCTCGTATATAACTACGGTACTTTCAACGGGTTTGAAGAAAATTTTGAACTACAATTCATGAGAGGAAAGTTGCTGTATTATCTCTCTGTCTATCCGTTCAATGCATTTATTGAGGAGTATGTAGAGCAAAAGCGCAGTGTTTCAGAGCGGGAGCTGTTAATAACTGCTGCTGAGAAAAAAGAAATTAAGTCTTTCCTGGAGTGGAATGCACTACCTGAAAACAGGGGCTATAAATATGATTTCTTTTTTGATAACTGCGCCACCCGCATCAGGGATATTTTTCCTGAAGCATTGGGTAAAAATTTCAAGTATGGCCCTTTGTTGCCGGCAAGTTCGCGCATTACTTTCAGGAATATCATCAACCAATATTTTTATACTACCCTCTGGGAGCGTTTTGGTATTAATATTTTGCTCGGAAGCCGCATTGATAGAGTAATGACGGATAAAGACATTATGTTTCTGCCTGACTATTTGGAGAAAAGTATTGGCGCCAGTGCCCTTAACGGGCTAAATGTAACAGACCAGGCACAGCGACTGCTGCCTGGCAACCCGCCGCCAACCGCCCCGGTTGACGGGCCATTCCTGCTTACATGTGGCATTGCCATACTCACCATTGCAGGGTTGTCTGTAAAAAAACTAAAGCTGCTGGGGAATGTAATGAGTAAGACATTGCTGTTCATAACCGGGTTGTTAGGGTGCCTGATATTAGTTATGTGGTTTGGTACCGACCACCAGGGGTGCGGCAATAATTTTAATGTGTTATGGGCACTGCCCACAAATATTTACATCGCATTCGCAAAACCAAAAGGTAAAGAAAGGTACGCAATTGTGGCCATGGGGCTAATATTCATCACTGTGGTGCTGCATATAACAGGCGTACAACAACTCATATTAAAGGAATTTTCACCATTATTGCTGGCTTTATTGTATATTTATGGCACGATTTATAAGCAAAGCACTATAAAAACAAATTAATACAAATGCCTTCAGTCAGCACAACATTTTGTTCAGCGCTACATTACCATAAAAAAGGAACAGGCCCGGCAGTAGTATTGCTGCATGGTTTCCCGGCTAACAGCGGCTTATGGAGCTATGTGTGGGACGAACTTGCTTCACATTATACGCTCATAGTCCCCGATTTTCCGGGCGTTGGATCAAGCCCTCTAGAGCAGTCTGTAAGCCTGGAGCAGATAGCGGAAGGGATAAAACAGATATTAGATACAGAAAATATTGACAAAACAGTGATAGCCGGACATTCCATGGGCGGCTATGTCGCTTTTGCTTTCGCCGATTTACATCCCGGTAGAGTTGCCGGCCTTTCAGTGGTACATTCCACTCCTGCAGCTGATGATGACGAGAAAAAACAGATGAGGAGAAAGGCCATTGAACTGATAAAAAACGGTGGTAAAGCTGCTTTTCTAAAGCAGGCCGTCTACGGATTGTTTACCGAAGATTTCAGGCGTGCCGAACCCGCTAAAGTGGAAGAGCAGCTGACAACTGCAATGAGCGTGCAGGAAAACGCGTTGATCAATTTCTACCAGGCTATGATTGAACGGCCGGACAGGTCAAAATTGCTAATAAATGCATCGTATCCGGTTCAATGGATCATGGGTGCGCAGGATAAAGTAATTCCTGAGCAAAAAGTGTTGCCTTTTACTTGCCATGCACCCGTTAACTTTGTAACCATATACCCTGATGGCGCTCATATGAGTATGATAGAAAACCCAGGTCAGCTTCAGGCAGATTTAAAAGAATTTATTCAATATTGTTACAAGGCGTAAATGAACTACTGTAAATATCTTATACTTATTTTTCTTTTTGTCTGTAACCTTCAGGCAAAAGCCTCACATATCGTTGGCGGCGAGGTAACCTATAAGTTTACTGGTGTAGTTGCTGGTGGCAACCGGTATGAGATAAGCCTGGTGATATACCAAGACTGCCTGAATGGACAAATTGGCGCGATAGACATGGATAACCCGGCCTATCTTTCTGTATTTGACACAGGTACCAGCACGGGAATAAGAAGGATTTACCTTGATACCACCATAAACTTTTCAGAAAAGCTGGTGGTGCCCGTAAATTTCAGCAACGCCTGTGTCACTAATATACCACCGGTATGCCTGCTTAAAAAAACATTCAAGCGAAGTTTCGTTTTGCCCCCAAACAGTGCTGGCTATATAGTGTCTTATCAGCGTTGCTGCCGCAATGCACAGGTAATGAATATCCGCAACCCGGGAGATGAGGGCGCAACCTATTTCTGTTATATCCCGCCTGTGGGCCTGGTAGCTTCTAACAACAGTGCCGTGTTCAAGCAGTACCCGCCACAAATTATTTGCCGGAACAATCCGCTTTATTATGATCATTCTGCTACTGACGCAGATGGTGACTCTCTGAGTTACGAATTTTGCAACGCATCAATTGGCGCTACCGCAAGCGATATAAAGCCGATTCCCGGCCCTCCGCCTTACCCCAACGTGCAGTATATTGCCCCGCCTTATTCTGCCATTTACCCTCTTACAGCGTTTCCATTATTACAGATTGACCCGCGCACGGGCATTATTTCAGGCACACCAAACCGCGTTGGCAGGTTCCTGGTTACCGTCTGTTGCTCAGAATGGAGAGGTGGTGTACTCATCAATGTTATGAAAAGAGAATTTCAGTTCGTGGTTACAGATTGTTCTAAGGTGGTAGTAGCCTGCATTCCACAGTTCTCTACTGATATAAATACCTTTATTGTGGAGTGTACCAGTTTTACTGTTCAATTTGTCAATTGTAGTTCAGGCGGCTTTTCTTACCACTGGGATTTTGGTGTGCCCGGCATTGATAATGATACTTCAAATGAACTGGCGCCAATATTTACTTACCCCGACACTGGCATATTTACTGTGAAACTCGTAGTTAATCCGGGCTCTACCTGCCCTGACAGCATATCCCGGTTCGTGAAAATATTCCCGACTTTCACTACCAACTTTACTGACAGCGGTACCTATTGCCCCGGCAAACCCATAACATTCACTGATAAGTCAGCGACCACAATAAAGCCGATCACCAGCTGGATATGGAATTTCGGTGACGGCGGCACTTCGGGTGACCAAAACCCGGTACACAGCTACAGCTATGGCGGCACATACAATGTTTTACTCATTTCACAAAACGTTAAAAACTGTATTGATACATCAGTACGCCAGGTGATCATTGAGAACTTCAGACCATCTGCAGGTAATGATACAATTATTGTAAAAGGAGAAAGCATTCTATTCAATGCTACAGGTGGTAACCAATACACGTGGAGTCCGCCTGACTACCTCAATAACATAAATATAAATAACCCGCTTGGCATATATCCTGATACCGGCATTATAAATTACATTGTGAATGTAACCAGCGCTTATGGCTGCATGGGCAGCGACACCATAAAAGTGTGGGTGGTGAGCCAGGCCGCATTTTTTGTACCTACCGGCTTCAGCCCTAACGGCGATGGCAACAATGATGTATTCAGACCGATTGCTATCGGCTACCGGTCGCTGAAATACTTCCGGGTTTATAACCGGTGGGGCGAGCAGGTATATTATGGTGAAAATATATCAGAAGGCTGGGACGGCAGTCAGAAAGGCAAACCAGCTGAACTTGGAACCTATTTCTGGCAAATAAGCTTTGTAGACCGCTTTGGCAAAGAAGGGTACATGAAAGGCGACGTAACGCTGGTACGATAGCCAAACTCCTTGTCCCTTACTCTGAAAATTGAGCATAACGCACCTATGTATCTTCAATATTTTCGTAAATTAGCGGCATTCGGCTATTAACCGAATGTCTTTTTACTATGCGCATTATCACCTACAACGTTAACGGCATAAGAGCCGCTGTAAAAAAAGGGTTTATTGACTGGCTGAAGACCAACCCCGCTGACATTATTTGTCTGCAGGAAATAAAAGCGCACGAAGGTGATGTACCCAAGGCCGAAATAGAAACGGCAGGCTACGAGGTGTATTCTTATTCAGCACAGAAAAAAGGGTACAGTGGTGTAGCTATACTCACACGCGTAAGACCAAATAATATTTACAAGGGCAATGGCGTAATGCAAAGTGACGCCGAAGGCAGGGTAATAAGGGCTGATTTTGGCGACCTTACAATTGTTAATGCATACTTTCCCAGTGGCACCAGCGGCGAAGACAGGCAAACTTATAAATACCAGTGGCTGGCAGAATTTTTTGAATATATACAGGTACTTCGGGCTGAACGGCCTAACCTGGTTATATGCGGCGACTATAACATATGCCATAAAGCAATAGATATTCATGACCCTGTAAGGAACAAAAATTCAACAGGCTTCCTGCCTGAAGAAAGAGAATGGATGGGCAAACTGTTTGAGAACGGATTTGTTGATACCTTCAGGCATTTTAACCAAGAGCCGCACCAGTATACCTGGTGGAGCCAGTTTGCGGGAGCAAGGGCTAATAACAAGGGCTGGCGTATAGACTATATCAACACCACAGAGTCAATGGCCGCACACCTGAAATATGCGATAATATTGCCTGATGTAAGGCATTCAGACCATTGCCCGGTGTTTCTGGAACTGAGCAATTAAGGGTTAAAACTGGTCGTTCAAAACCCATTTAAATAAAAATAGTCCTGGCACACTATTGTGCCAAAACTATTTTTTAAGTAATTTACAATAAAGCTTATTTCGCTACGCTAAACTGCTCAGTAGCTACAACATTACCTTCGCTGTCCTGAACATTTAAAATATAGGTGCCATTTACCACATTATCAGTAAAAGATATGTGCGCTACATTGCCACTTACTTCAGCGGCTCCTGCGGCAACGGACTTGCCAGTAACATCACTTATAGTATAAGTGCACCCGGATATGTTTTTACCACTTACCATCAGGTTAACTTTGCTGCCGGTACATGGATTGGGAAAAAGCACTGTCATGTATTTAACATCATTATGAGCCGCAACACCCACACCCGCGGTTGTGATACCATCTTTAGCCGCATACGCCTCCTGTTGGTTAGCATAGTTGTTATCAGCACCATAAAAGAAGCTCATCAGATAGTTGTAGCTGCCTTTTCTATAGAAGTTATATCGGTAACTGCTGTCGGTATGCTGGCCTTGCTCCACGCCAAACGCTGTGGTAACACTTAAGCTGGCGGCTGTACCAGATATAAAGAAGCTGTCAACAGCGTACTGCCCTATTTTATCCATCAGCACATCGTAATATATGCTGGGGCCTGCTGTGGTGTACACTCTCATTTTACCATAACCCACTACGCTGTCATCGCGATGTATATAGTATACGTGCTGGCATGGTGCATAGTTTAGAAAAAAAGCGGGGACATTCAATACAAAATTGGTTACTCTGCGGCTAACGCTGTGCCATGCTGAGTTTGCCGTAAACGGGAAACGTATTATCTCTTTGGGAGTTGAAAAGATACTTTTCTGTGCGGGAATAAGAAGACTGTCTCCCGCTGTACCAGTAACGGCCACCAGATCATATCCCTGATCGGTAATAGCAAGGCCCTTTTCTATTACGCCGGTGCTATTAAGGTCAATTTCGCTTTTCAAAGCATAGCCAAACATGGCGTTAAATGACTTTGTTATATCGTAGTAAATATCAACACCAGCGTTCGTAAAAAACGTATCTGTTTCCGGCGTATACCCTACAGTTGTTGCTGTGCCGGTGTTAGCCTGGTAGTTCCAGGTTGCGGCTGCGGTTGGGTTAGGGTTTGCCGGTGCAGAAGAAGTGATATCGTAAATATTAACTATTGATGCCGGCACCGGCATATCAGTAGCCGTAATAGTTATGGCCTGGCCATAACCGACACCCGCTAACGGCAATAATGCTAATAAACTAATAAATTTTTTCATATTATTTGTTGAATAGTGAATTTATAGCGCAAAATTACTAAATTTTTTTTATCAGAATACACCTTAACATTTTATAAAGATTTATTTTCATAGCAGTTGCAGCGCTCTATCAACATAATGGTTACTACGTGCAGTAACACTTCTTTACAATAGATAAAAAAAATGTGAAGCATCAATTAATTAACTAATTTTGAAGGATGGATGGACTCGGAGGCAAAAATATTTTGAAGAGAGCGGTGATTGCGATTGTTGTAATATTGGTAATAATACAATTCATTCATCCGGATAAAAATCAAAACGCTTCTGTCACAGACTATCACATTACAAAATTATATACCGTACCTGAAAATGTACAACGAACATTAGACAACACCTGTTATGACTGCCACAGCAACAATACGCGCTACCCATGGTATAGTAATATACAACCTGTAAACTGGTGGCTTAACAACCACGTTGTAGATGGCAAACGACAACTTAATTTTTCCGATTTTGGCCACTACAAATTACTGAAGCAGGTGAAGAAGCTACGGGAAATCGTAGAAGAGGTGGAAGAAGGAGAAATGCCACTGAGCAGTTATACTCTTATTCACAAGAAGGCAGTTTTGACCGCCGACCAAAAACAGGAACTGACAGCATGGGCTAAAAAACTTGCAGAGGAAATATATGCCAAAGTGCCGCCACAGGATATAGAGGACGAGAAGAAAAAACAGGAAGCCAGAAAACTGAAAGAAGGTAAATAGAAATAGTTAAAACTGTTTTGTTCAATCTACCTGCATTACATTAAAACTCTATACCAGCACCATATACCACCCTGCCGGTTTTATAAAACGAAAGGTCGTCTGCAATATGGCAAAAATAGCCTGCATTGAAGGTAATATAATAAACATTAAGATAATTGATACGGATAATAGAATTGAGCAATATGCCAGCTTCATGATATGCATTGTCCGGAACACCAAAAGCGATCACCGTCTGGGCTTCCGGGTTTTGAAGTTTGCCATAAAGCATATTGTACTGAAGGCCCGGCGATGGGGCGGAATTGATGCCCGAATGGGGCAGCGAAAGACGGTATAGTTTGCGGTCAAAATCATGACGCGCTATCAGGCTTATGAACTGATCGCTATAATACTCATAGGGCAAAACCGTCATTAACCCGCCGAAAGTATACAATGATTGTTTGTCATTCTTAAAGCCATTGGCGGCGAACAGCTTGCTTACCGGCAGCGTTTTGTCACTCCATACTTTGCCGGCTTCCAGCAGAATATGTTCATTCCCTACCCTGTTGATATGTTTATGCCAGGCTATTGCCGCGATTGCCTGGGTGTAGCCCGCTGTATAGCTGCTGCTGGCAATGGTACCCTGTTTCAATGAACCATATAGCACGGGATAGGCTGTACCAGTACTGTAATACCTCCCGAAGAACGGGGCTGTGCGTTCGGCAAAAGCATACCGCAAGTTCAATTCCGCTTCGTTGACACTGAAAGTATTGTATTGCCGGCCCTCAGTTTGCAGTGCATAAGCATACAATGGTTTTATCTCCTGCATTCTGCCTGTGAGCGCCAGGCTGAGGTAACCCAGTTTCTTATGTACAGCTATGCTGTAGCCAGTCACCTGATCAACCCGGCGAAGCAAGTAAGATTTAAGATAATTTTTATCCAGTTCAGGATGCAATTGTACACGGCCGGGGTCGCTCAGGTCATTTTCGTAACCAGCCTTTACTACAAACTCACGATTTTTATCCAGGTAAAATTCGGTGAATGCGCCATACCGCCAGTTGCCATCACCGAAACTATATCCCGCCCAAGCACCCAGCGAAACCCATTTCAGCAACTTTTCATTCGTTTGGCCGCCCAGACCTAAACGGAAATTCTCATAGTAATTTGCCCGCACAAACCTCCTGAGATCAACATCGATAAATGACACCGGTATTTTACCTTCAGGCAGGCGGGAAAGAAAGTTCATGAAGCGATCAAAATGTAATTCGCTGCCCAGGCTATCAAGCATTGTATAAGTTCTGCGCTCTTTGGCCACAAGCGTGTCCGGCCTTAACTGCGCCCACATGGAATCGCTGAGCGCACCCGATTCTTTGAGCTGCTTCACGGTGTGCCGTTTATCAAAACGGAAATTCTTTTTTTCAAGGAAAGAAACAGAATCGATATGTGAAGTGCCTTTTAAATGATAGGTAACAGTGCTTTTCTTAGATTTTAGATGTAAATCTATAATATAGTTCAGTTGCCGGGGGAACCAGTATGCGCCGGTGCCGGATTGAACAAATTCATATTGCTGTTCTATTCTTATTTCCCTGTTCAGCACAGTATCAGAAGCTGCGGCTATAATACTGGCTATGGCATAACCGTTAGAATTGATGAAAAGTGAGCCTTTCAGCGTTGCCGAGTTGCCATCCCTGGGGGTAAAGGCAAGCACCCAAACGGTATCTGCGCCCTTTAAAATTTCATTACTGAGACTGATGCGATAGAATTGATCATAACCTTCGCTCAGTGGGTTATGATAATCTTTACCGTTGAGCGAAATATAATTGGCATATGCATGAAACGGCAGCACATCGGTAATGAGCCCCGTAAACACAGGTTCTCTAAAACCGGAAAGGCGTGTGCCAACTATCTCCTCCTGCAACTGCTGCGGCTTTTTCCAAGTACGGTAACTATATGTTTCTGACATTAATATGTGCTGGCTCGCAGCAAATTCCCGCCATTCCTTTGCATCCTTTGCCGTATCATTAAAAACGCTGTCAGGCAAATTGGCATCAGCTGTCATTTTATAATAAACGTGGCACCGGTACCAGTCATAATGGTCAGGGTTATTATGCTTCTTATTGTTTATAGCCGCCCTCATTATCCTGTTTATTTTATCATACTGTGGCTTTACCACTACCTCTTGCAATGAAAAAATGCTGCGACGCATATATATGACACTATCCTGCACAGGCAGTATCACTTTCTTAGCTTCATAACCAGTGACACTTATTTCTATCCATCTTATGTTAAAGATATCTTCGCCGCTTAAATCAAATGCGCCGTTTAAATCAGCGATTGTACCCCTGCCGTCAGCGCCAAATCTAATGGCCGCAAAAGGTAAAGCCTCCTTGGTTGCTGCATCGCGTACAACCGCCTTCATTGCAGACCTGGCTGATGACGCTGACAGGCAGGCCGACAAAATGAGCAACAGCAAAGAAAGTTTTCTCAACATTATAAACGGTTGTAAGCGGGTTTAAAAATAATATTTTGCAGTATTATTTACGTTAGTATCTTTATGCGGTAAAGTAACAACATGAAGAAGATATTTTTATCTATTATAGCTGTGCTCAGTGCCCTGCAATTTACCGCCTGTAGCAATGGTGAATACATTGCCAACCCTACTACGGAAGCAAATGTAAGCGCCAACCCGCTAAACCCATACAGTACTGACGCATTTTCATGGAGCGGTACAGATGCAGTAAGCGCAAAAATTAATGGGGCTAATTATAACTGTGATTCTTTTCATACTACCTGGTCGCTTGATTCAGGCTATAATGTTATTACCGCATATAACGCCACCAACTATGGTTTAGTACTTACCATGAAAGATGTGTATGTAGGGCAAACCTATACCATGGGCTTTGGCAAAACGGCGCGTATGGGTGTATGGCAGGATACCTCAGGAACGGGCGTAAATAAAGCAAAATCGTTTGTAAGTTATTTTGGCAATGCAGGGCAGATAAATATCATCAAAAATGACTCCGCAAGGCTTATTGGCAAGTTTTATTTCCAGGCACTTGATTCCCCGGGTGGAAAAGTTATCAATGTATCAGAAGGCTGGTTTAACATCAACAAGCATCCATAATATTATAATTATACAATTAAAGCCCTGCCATTTGCGGGGCTTTTTAATTAAGTCTAAAGCAGCGTTTTCTATCGATGAGTGTATTCCGAAAAAAATCAGTTGAAGTTATTCTGCGGGAAGCCGAGCAGGGAATAAGCGACGGGCATTCTGAAAGCAATATGCAACGGGTACTAACTACCCGTGACCTTACTTTTATGGGCATTGCCGCCATAGTGGGCGCAGGTATTTTCTCTACCATTGGCAATGCGAGTTATGACGGGGGGCCGGGTATTATATTGCTGTTTCTTTTTGTGTCAGTGGCCTGCGGCTTTTCAGCTATTTGCTATGCCGAATTCGCCAGTATGGTGCCTGTTTCCGGCAGTGCCTACACCTATTCTTATGTCGCTTTCGGTGAAATAATAGCCTGGATAATAGGCTGGGACCTGTTGATGGAATATGCCATAGGGAATATAGCCGTAGCCATTTCATGGAGCGATTATTTCACGGCGCTCGTCAACCGGGTGCACATTGGCAGCTTCCGGCTGCACATTCCCGAATATTTATGTACCGACTACTGGACCGCTAAAGACCTTCTGACAACCGAAGCTAAGCTGGCTTGGGCCAATGCGCCATCACTCGGTACATTCAAGCTCATCTGTGACCTGCCGGCGTGTTTAATTACTGCGCTCATTACCTCCATTATATATATGGGTATTAAGGAGAGTAAACGATCTACAAACGCCATGGTGATACTGAAGATAGCCATTATTATATTAGTAATGGTGGCAGGTGCATTCTATGTTAACACTGACAATTGGCAACCTTTTCTGCCTAATGGTGTGGGCGGTGTGCTTAAAGGGACTGCGGCGGTATTTTTCGCATATATAGGTTTTGATGCTATTTCTACTACAGCAGAAGAGTGTAAGAACCCGCAGCGGGACCTGCCAAAAGCAATGTTTAACTCGCTGATCATATGTACTATAATTTATGTAGCCATTGCATTGGTACTCACCGGCATGACCAGCTATACCAACCTAAAGGTTGGCGACCCATTGTCTTACGTCTTCAGCACTATACCAGGGCCTGTAGCGCACTGGCTTTCTATAATAATAGCCGTGGGTGCCGTAATAGCAACCGCAAGTGTGTTGCTGGTATTTCAGCTGGGGCAGCCCCGCATTTGGATGAGTATGAGCAGGGACGGCCTGTTGCCACCTATATTCGCCAGAATACACCCTAAGTACAAAACACCCTCATTTTCAACGGTGCTGACAGGTTTTGTGGTGGGTGTACCTGCGCTGTTTATGAACCTGAATGTAGTTGTGGAGCTAACAAGCGTTGGTACACTATTCGCCTTTGTACTGGTATGCGGCGGCATTTTAAAACTGCAAAACGACAAGAACCGAATCAACAGCAAATTCAAAACCCCGTATGTAAACGGGCGGTATATAGTTCCGCTGTTATTTATTATTACCGTTACGGTAGCTATAAAGCTTTTTAATAATGACATGGTGAATGGCGCATTCCCGGCAGACTACTGGCCCGGCAAAATACATTTCCTGGTTTTCGGGGTGGCATTCTTTATTACGGCAATATTATCATTTATAAAAAATTACTCTCTTATCCCTGTACTGGGCTTTCTTTGCTGCTCTTACCTGCTGTGCGAATCAGGCATCAGTAACTGGTGGCGTTTCCTGATATGGCTGGGAATAGGCATGGTCGTTTATTTTCTTTATGGTGTAAGGAAGAGCAAACTGGGTATAAAAGAAACTGCGGCGCTGAACGCCGAAGTGAAGTAACACGCACGCTAACTATTTTGAATATTTTATCATATGAAAACAAAGCAAGAGATTGTAGAAAACTGGTTACCACGCTACACCGGGCAGAGTTTGAGCGATTTTGGGCAGTATATACTTTTGTGTAATTTCAGTAACTATGTCACGCTGTTTGCGGAGATGCATGGAGTACCTATTGTGGGCCTTGATAAGCCTATGCAATGTGCTACTGCGAACAATATTACCATACTCAATTTTGGGATGGGCAGCCCAACGGCCGCTACCATGATGGATCTGCTCTCAGCAATACAACCTAAAGCTGCCCTGTTCTTGGGTAAATGCGGCGGGCTAAAGAAGAAAAACAATGTTGGAGACCTGATTTTACCCATTGCGGCCATCAGGGGCGAGGGAACCAGTAACGATTATTTCCCGCCGGAGGTGCCTGCTTTGCCTTCATTTGCCCTGCAAAAAGCTATCTCAACAACAATAAGAGATCATTCACTTGACTACTGGACAGGTACAGTATACACTACCAACAGACGTGTATGGGAGCACGACGAAGAGTTTAAGGCATACCTGCGCCGGGTGCGCGCCATGGCCATAGATATGGAAACCGCTACCATTTTCACAACAGGTTTTTATAACAAGATACCTACCGGTGCACTGCTGCTGGTTTCTGACCAGCCTATGGTACCAGAAGGCGTGAAAACGGCCGCCGGTGACAGCTCTGTAACCAAAACCTATGTAGAAAAACACCTACATATAGGTATTGATTCATTAAAACAGCTGATTAATAACGGGCTAACTGTGAAGCATATGCGATTTTAAACAAGCACTGAGGACAATCTTTTAAAAAATGCCGCATGCAAAAGCAGGCGGCATTTTTCGTGCCCGGTAGTACATTGAAGGGCCTGGTACCGCGAGCTTCATTTCTGCCCGCACTTTCTTACCTTTGCGGCCTTGCCACCCGCCATTTTAGCGGGGGTATTGACCTGAGTATACAATGCATTACGTTTCAGCGGAAAAAATCAGCAAATCCTACGGGATAAAGCAATTATTTGAAGATATAACCTTTCATATCAGCGAAGGGGATAAAATAGCCCTCATAGCCCGCAACGGCAGCGGCAAATCGACACTATTAAAAATACTCGCGGGTAAAGACAATATTGAAGACGGCAGCCTGTGGATACACAAGGATGTGACCGTTGCATTATTTGAGCAGGACCCGCAGTTTGAAGAAAACCTTTCGGTGCTTGATAATATATTCCACTACAAGCATCCTGTATCTGAAGCGCTGAGGAAGTATGAAAAGCTGATGCTTTCAGAAGACCCTGACCCTAATGAGCTGGGTGACGCACTGGGCATGATTGATGAGCTGGGCGCATGGCAGTTTGAAGCCAAGGTAAAAGAGATATTAGGCAAGCTGAACATACACGACCTTACCCAAAAAGTGAAACTGCTTTCCGGTGGGCAGCGCAAGCGTGTAGCCCTTGCTCAAACGCTAATTGATATTGGTTTTGAACACAAGCATGTGTTGCTGATAATGGATGAGCCTACCAACCACCTTGATGTGGAAATGGTGGAGTGGCTCGAGCACTACCTGAACCAGGAAAATGTAACCCTGCTGATGGTAACCCACGACCGCTACTTCCTGGAAGATGTATGCGATGAAATTTGGGAACTTGAGGACAATAAAATATATACTTACCAGGGTGACTATGCCAACTACTTAGAGAAAAAAGCAGCCCGCATAGAAAACACAGTAGCCAATATTGACAAAGCCCGCAACCTGTACCGCAAAGAGCTGGAATGGATGCGCAAGCAACCCAAGGCAAGAACGACAAAATCGCGCAGCAGGGAAGATAACTTTTACGACATAGAGAAAAAAGCCAAGCAAAAGGTAGTGGACAACCAGGTAAAACTGGAAGTGAAAATGAACCGCCTGGGTGGAAAAGTAGCTGAGTTGAAAAAAGTATACAAAAGCTTCGGCGATAAAGTAATACTGAAAGGGTTTGACTATACCTTTAAGAAGGGGGAAAGGATAGGTATAATAGGTAAGAACGGCGCTGGTAAGTCCACATTTATACAAATGCTGCAGGGGGAAACCATGGCGGACAGCGGCAAAATAAATATTGGCGATACGGTTGTTTTCGGGAATTTTAGCCAGCAGGGCTTGGAGATAAAGGAAGACATGCGCCTGATAGAATATGTAAAAAATATAGCTGAAAACTTCCCGCTGGCCGATGGCGGCTCACTGAGTGCATCACTATTCCTCACGCTGTTCCTCTTCCCGCCTGAGCAGCAATACACCTACATCAGCAAGCTGAGCGGGGGCGAAAAGAAAAGGCTGCAACTGCTTACCGTACTGTTCAAAAATCCCAACTTCCTGATACTGGATGAACCTACGAACGACCTTGACCTCCCTACCCTTTCGGTGCTGGAAAACTTCCTGAGCGACTACCAGGGCTGCCTTGTAATTGTATCGCATGACCGTTACTTTATGGACAGGCTGGTAGATCACCTGTTTGTATTTGAGGGCAATGGTGTAATATCAGATTATCCCGGCAACTATTCGGAATACAGGATTATGCAGCGCAGCAAGGAGAAAGAAGGTGAAAAACAACCCGAGATACAGCAGGCAAAACCAGCCCCGGTGGTGGCCGCTGAGCCGGTGGTGGAAAAGAAAAAGTTTTCATTTAAAGACAAGCGGGAGTACGATTTCCTGGAAAAGGAAATAGCCAGTCTTGAAACCGAAAAAACATAGATAACCCCTAAAATGACAGCGGCGACCCTACCCTATGACGCATTGCTGAAACTGGGCAACAGAATGACGGAAATAACCGGGCTGCTGGAAAGAAAAGAAGCACGATGGCTGGAACTGAGTGAATATATTAGCTAAATAGCCACAACATAACATGAAAAGAGAGGGGGTATAATGTAGTGCAGCTATAGCACAACACATTATACCCGCTCTCATTTTTTACTTATTAGAACTTAGCTCCTACCGTAAATGCTATGTTGTTGGTAATGTAGTTGAGTTTAGCTACCGGTAGTGCGGCAGGGGCCTGTGCAGGCAATACATACTTATAGTCAATGCGGTTATATGGCATTTCAGATGCTTTAAACCTGCTGTTGACCAGGCCGAAATCAGCAAAAAAAGTACTGCCCCGGAAACCAACGCCACCTGAAAAATCAATACGATCAGACCCCCACGAGGTGTTGATATAAGGGTTAGAATAATAACCTGCACCTGCGCGCAGCATGAAGAACTTGGTAAGTTTTATCTCTGTTCCAAGGCGTATGTTACTGGCAGACTGGTAAGTATTTTTTATGTCTTTATTTACCTGCGCGGCCTCATACTGGTATGAATAGCCTGTTGCCGTATTCATTCCCTCAGAGAATTTATACTTCATGGTGCTGTAGTCAACAAATTCATAATCAGCCGTGATGAAGCCCAGCTTTTTGATGATAAAAGTGGCACTCACCACACCTTTTACAGGCGTGATAAATGAATAGCTGAACTGGTTCTGCGGCAAATCGTTATTGGTGGAGAAGTTGATATTGCGGCCGTCAACTGCCGAAGAGATGCCATAGTCGTTGGTGCTGGTGATGCTGTACGCGGTGGGCGAATGAAACGCTGCCCCCAACCTTAAGAACTCAGTGAGTTTATAAATAGCCCCCAGTTTCAGGTTAATGCCCACCCCGCTAACACTTATATTATTATTATAAGTAAACGACTGAAAATTAGAAGGATTAGCCGGTGCATTAGGCAGCACTGATTCAGAGTAATTTGATGTGCGCTCATAGTTGACGCCCGGTATGCCTACTACCATGCCCAGCAGCAGTTTTTCTTTGTAGTTGCCCCCCAATGAAATCACGTATTCATTCACCCCTCCCCGCTCCTTTACCGAGTTGAGTTGCTGTATGCCGTTTTTATAGGGCACCGCGGTGGTGTAGTTATTAGCGTAACCATTAATAAGGTATGACTCCCAGCCGGTGTAGGCCAATGTGCCTGCATAATACCTGTTGCTGCTATCTATATTGGCATTAGATACAAAGGCAAGCGTGGCAGAACTGGTGCGGTTGACACCGGTATAGTTGTAGTCGCGGTTAAAATCAGCCATGCGGTTCATGCCCAAAGCGAAAGAAATCGCCTTCCAGTCCCGGCGGTCATAGCGCTTGCCTTTGGGGGCATCAGTAAAGACTATACTAAAGTTATTGATATTGACCCGCACATTATTGTCGGCTGCCGTAGACCCTAAGTAAGAACTGGTTGAACTGTTGACTTTAAAAGAGGGCGTAAACGACAGCTCACCCTTGCGGTACACCCCCAGCCCCGCGGGGTTAACGGATATGGAACTAAAATCGCCACCCACGGAGCCAAGAGCCCCGCCAAACCCAATAGACCTTGCCGTGCCCTGCGGCGAGGTATGCGCTATATTAAATGCCTCTGCCACATCCTGCGCCTGCATACTCACCGGCGCATATATAAAGGTTGCTGCCAATACCAAAACTAAATTCCGCATAACAGTTGTTAGATTAATAATTAAAGGTAACGTTTAAAACGGCACCAAATTATTGAGAGCAAAAAGCGTACCGAGTTTGTGGGGGCGGAACATGAATATCTGCTACGGCGCTGGTTTAAACTGTCTTCATTTAACCCTTAGCAAAATCAGCCGGATTAAAAAAATCCCAATTTGTTAAATCCTCTGTACTTTTGATTTTATGAATACAATAGCGCCATGTAATATTATTGTTTACTTCATTGGGGATTATAACACCGCCAATTGTTTTTAATCCTTGTGAATTACGCACCGCAATGAAATCAACTAATGCGTTATGTTTTAAATGCGCATCCGCAGCATCACTTCCCTTGGTCTTAGTGTCAAAGAGGCAAGTAGTACCACTGTTTGTTAGAATTACAAAATCAACATAAAACAAACTTTGTTTACCTAAGTGATTAGTATAAGGAACTGCAAAATGTTCCTTTGCGTTTGCCCCATTTTGATACCACCATTTTAAATAGATGCTGTTGTTTGCTAAAAAAGAAACAAATTCCCTTTCAGGAGTTGAAGCTTTTACATATTGATAGTACGGAATCAGTGCATTTTGTTTTGTTGACTTCTCATCATATAATTCATTGTAAATTCGTTCCGCAGGTACTTCCCAATCATAATTCTGAACATCTTTTCTTGAAGTGCTGGCTACCTCGTTATACCTTTCTAATGATTTCTCGATCAACTCAATAAACTGAGTCTGATTCTGATCGTACAAAATTATTTTTACGGCTTCGAATTCATTAAACCCAAAGTAATCCTCAAAGAAAAATTTTAAAGCCATTTCAAGAGTGGGGGTAGAATCGACCGGGGCAAACTGTCCAACATTATTTTTACAGAAAATACGGAAAAGTATGTTCAATTCATCCTGAGTTCTGGCAAACCTTGCCATTTCCGCTACGGATTTTACTTCCAGTCCACCGGAAAGCACAACATTTTCAGGGAGGGCGATTTCAATAGAACTAACATCAATATTAATGAAGCGTGCCTTTAAAAGTTCTTTATTTTTTCCATAAAAGTTTTCAACTCCTAATTCCCTTACGAGGTTCCAATTTCTTTCAGCTATAAAAAATAATGCTTTCTTAAAGCTGGCGCCTAAACGATTCCGTTCAATTGGTGTATTGATATAGGCTGAATTCAGCATCACCCGCTCATAATTAGCCATCCTCCGCGCTTTGTTCATGGTTAGGTAATTCATGTCATCCTGCACAATTGCAATTTTATCCTTGCTGAGATTTGTGAATACATACCCTTGATTAAGTATTGCAGAAGGATAATGTTTTTGCTCAGGCATTCGAAGAACACGCCCAACTACCTGTATTGTGAAATTGGTGCTCTTTAACTCACGGAAAATCAGTAAAACTGCGGCCCGCGGGCAGTCCCAGCCTAATGCTATTGCTTGCTTAAACAGCAACACATCAACCATATTTGCGGGCGCTTCAATACCATCAACATTCTTCCTGTTATTACTCAACCAAATTGCCAATTTGTTATTACTTAATGTGCAATTGTATTTTATTCCCAAAAGATGTTCAATAGCGCGGATGTATTTCTCATCATCTGGTGTATTATCTTCTTTTTCATCATTAGGTAACTGAATGAGTAGAAGCGGGTTGATGTTAACTCCTAATTTTTCATATTCAATCTTTATTTCGTCGCGTTTAGCCATGGCCTGCGCCAATAAAATATCGGTCAGCGATTGCCCATCCTGTATTACAGCATCCAATGCCGGATTGAGCAATATACCCTCCTTTATCATTTCTTCGGCAATCACTTCCGCACGCTCCACAACCACT
>JACMPD010000196.1 GCA_014377675.1 Taibaiella sp. | reverse complement strand
TACGGTATTGCTGGGCAGCCCGTCATTAGCAGTGTAATGTAACATGGAGAAATCCTGGCTGTTGCCCCTGAATGCACCAAATAACACCAAGCAAAGCATTATTGCTCGGTTCGGCGATAATAAACGCAACATACCTAAAAAAAACTTAATGCAATACGCCAGGGGTTTAATCATTATAAACCGGTTTGGTCTGCAAAAACTCAAGTAAGCTGCTAAACCTACGCCTGCTGACAGGTATGGTCACAGAGTGGTGCATTACAATACTTGTAGTGTCGTCTTTGTGTATTTGTTTTATAAGATTACAATTTATCAGAAACGATTTATGAATACGATAAAAAAGCGCAGACGGTAGTAGTTCTTCATAGTCAGAAATGGCGTAGCTTGTAAGTATTTCAGCCAGCACATCATGCCTTAAGAAAAACACCTTTGAGTATTTACCACAGGCTTCCACATATAAAATATCTGTGAAGGCGACAAGTTCTACGTTGTTATTGTTGCCTTTAAGGGTAATTCTATTGAGTTTTGACTTATGTGTTATTTGTTTTGATACATTGGTAAAATCGTTAGTATTTGTATTCAGCAGGCTTTTGTACTTAATCCTTTCCTTAAGCTTTGTTACCGCATTGGCCAACTCTGTAATGCTTATTGGTTTCAAAATGTAGTCTACGGCATTCAGCTTAAAAGCCCTAACCGCGTATTCATCATAAGCCGTAACAAATACTACTTCAAAATTAATGGGCGCAACACGCTCCAGAAACTGAAAAGCATTCTCATTCGGCATTTCAATATCAAGAAATACCGCATCCGGGTTATGAATATTCAATTGTTTCTCAGCCTCAGCGGTATTGTGCGCCACGCCAAGAATTTTGATGTCGGGGTCAACAAATTCAAGCAGAATACTTTTAAGATTCCGACAGGCTTCTATTTCATCATCAACGAGTAAAACGCTTAATTGTGGCTCATGATTTGTCATTGCTTCAACTACAATATTGATATAGGGACAAAATAGGAAGCTTGCTTAACAAAATCAAATTTATTTTCGATTTGGGTTAATGAAGTCAAATATTTGATAGGATTTGTAGAATTTTGTTCAAAAATTCCGGACAAAAGAAATTGGGTTAATCAAACAATTCAATATGGCAAAATTGAGCATAGCCCTATTTTATCCCCCAATTAAATTCAATTTGACTACTTTTATACCAAATTGAACTGAAAGTCAACAAAAATTTTCTGTTTTAAAGTGAAGCTTAATTACAAACCAAAATATGAACAAAATCGTAAAAAGAATACTTATTACAGTCGCTGTTATTATCGGGTTGTTTCTGCTTGCGGCAGTATTGGTACCGGTGATGTTTAAAGATAAAATACTGGCCATAGTAAAAAAGGAGATGAACGAAAAACTAAATGCAACGACCGATTTTAAGGATGTTGATATATCTCTTTTTCAAAATTTCCCTCAGCTTTCAGTGAGCATTGAACAGCTAAGCATAGTAGGAAAAGAATCATTTAAAAATGATACGCTTATTGCGGCCACAAGTATTAACCTTGCTGTTGACCTGATGAAAGCCATAAAGGGGACGTATGACATATTAAACGTCGGCCTTGTGAACCCTAGGATTCATGCAATTGTTCATGAAAGCGGGGAGGCAAACTGGAATATTACCAAGACGGAACCAGCGGCCCAGCCAAATGCAGAAAGTAAGCCATTTTCTTTTAAACTGAGAAAATACAGCATTGAGAACGCTTTTGTTGAGTACCATGACCAGCAGGGGAAAACTCATGTAATGATTGAAAACCTTTCTCACTCCGGTTCCGGAGATTTTACACAAGACGTTTTTACACTGGCCACCAACACCTCAGCAGACGCTTTTACTTTTGCCAGCGGCAATATACCATACATGAACAAGGTAAAAATGTTCATTGATCTTGATCTTCAAATTGATAATAAAGCAAATAAATATTCATTTAACACCGATAAAATACAGTTAAATGGCTTAAAACTGTCTACAAGCGGTTTTGTTCAAATGCCTGACACCAGCAATATACTGATGGATGTGCAGTTTAGCACTCCCTCGAACGACTTTAAAGACATCCTTTCTCTCGTACCAGGTATCTACCAAAATAATTTTAAAGATATTAAAACTACTGGTAAAGCAACGCTCAGCGGCGCGGTTAAGGGAACTTATAATAACACCCAATTGCCGGCATACCACCTTGACCTCGCAATACAAGATGGCTCGTTCCAATACCCTGATCTGCCGCAAAAAGTAGCTAACATACAGGTAAAAATGAAAGTGGATAATGCAGACGGCATTACCGACCACACAATTGTTAACATTGAAAAAGGACATATTGAATTTGGCGGAGAACCGTTTGATTTTAGATTGTTGTTGAAAACACCTGTGAGCAACCAGTGGGTTGACGCAAGCATGAAAGGCAAAATTGACCTTTCAAAAATGCAGCAGTTTATGAAAATGGAAGCCGGCACCAAACTTACCGGGCTTATTACTGCAAGTGTCGCGGTTAAGGGGTCGATAGCTGCTGCACAAAAAAACCAACTGGAACAGCTTGATGCATCAGGCACCATCGGCATAAATAACCTGGTATACGCTTCAAAAGACTACCCTGATGGCATCAACCTGAACAGCCTGACGCTCACGTTTAATCCGAAAAATGTTACGGTTAGCAACCTTAGCGGCCGGTACCTGCAAACAAATTTTAACGGTGATGGATACATTAATAATCTGCTTGGTTATTATTTACACAATGACCCATTAAACGCGTCGCTGCATCTAAGCGCCGATAAGCTGGATGTGAATAAATGGATAGGCACAGGCAGCGCAGAAAAGCCGGCAGCAACGAACGACTCTCCTGCGGTTGTATTTATAGTCCCTGACAACCTTGATATAGCTATAAAAACAGAAATAGGAACATTGCACTACGACAACCTGACGCTAACAGCAGTGTCTGGCGGGCTCGTAGTTCGTAACCAGGTAATAAATATACAAAATCTGATAAGCAGAGGCCTCGACGGTACTATAAAAATGAATGGCTTCTATAGTACGAAGATGGATAAAAAGCATCCTGATATCCAATTTGACTATACAGTTGAAGGCATTGATGTACAAAAAACATATAACACTTTCGGTTTTGTGCAAAAAATGATGCCCGCCGGGAAGTATATTTCAGGTAAGGTATCGTCCACTCTGTCCATAACAGGCAAGCTGGGTCCCGATATGGCTCCACTGATGAATACGCTATCGGGCAAGGGCAACATGCTTATGCTTAGCGGATTGCTGAGTAACTTCCCGGTAACTGATCAGCTTGCGACCAAGCTAAACCTGCAGCAGCTCAAGTCGTTACCGCTTAAAGATATGAAGTTGTTTTTCGAATTTGAGAACGGCAGAGTAGTCGTGCAGCCCTATAAACTGAAAGTGGACCAGATAGAAGCCGAAATAGCTGGCAGTCATGGCTTTGACCAAAGTTTGAAATATGGAATTAATCTTACTGCGCCAACAGCGCTGATGGGAGCCCAGGGCACAGCGATGGTGAACAAATTGATAGCGCAGGCCAGCGGCAAGGGGGTGAACCTGAAGTTGGGCGATAAAGTAAACCTGGCAGTAACTATTGGTGGCACAGTCAGCAGTCCTAAAATAGAAACCAACCTGAAAAGCATGGCGGGCAACGCGGTTGATAACGTAAAAAAGCAAATTGAAGAGATTGTACAAAAGAAAGTAGACAGCGTAAAAACAATATTGAAAGACACTGTAAAAGCGATTAAATCCCAGGCAGTGAACGTAGCTAAAGAAGAACTGAAAAAGCAGTTAATGGGAGATACAACGGGTAAAAGCCCAGCTAAAGACGCTGCAAAAGATGCTGGTGATAAGGTAAAAGAAGGCTTGAACGACCTTTTTAAAAGGAAAAAGAAATAATCAATACAACCAGAGTAATAAACATTATTGCTTTTGCCGCGCAATGTATTGAGCAATTGATGTAATTACCTTACTTTTGAGCCCATATGAAGCATTTGCCCAACCTGCTAACGCTGGGGAATCTTTTTTGCGGATGCGTGGCCATTGCCTACATTCTTACCGCGCAACCATTTGTATACCGCAACTATGCGGACGGTCAGTTACAGTGGATAATGGGCACAGAACAACTCTACATGGGTAGTCTGTTTATACTTATAGCTGCCTTTTTTGACTTGCTCGACGGCTTCACCGCAAGGGCACTCAACGTATTTTCACCGATTGGTAAAGACCTTGATTCTCTTGCTGACATGGTCTCTTTTGGCGCGGCTCCATCTATGATATTATTTAAATGTCTTTGGGATGCGCTGATGCAAAACAAGAACGCATTTGACGTGAGTATGGTGGCTATGACTCCGGCATTCCTCATTGCCTGTTTTGCTGCACTGCGTTTAGCCAAATACAACATAACCGCCAGTACGCAGAAAAGCTATTTTATAGGTATGCCCACTCCTGCCGTTGGTTTATTTATTGCGTCTTTCCCGCTTTTGTTATGGAATAGCCCTTTCCGGCTGCCCCGTTTTTTCCAAGAGTATAACCATTACGTATGGCTGATCTATCTTATTATAGCTTTGCTGTGTTTCCTTATGGTTTCTAACATAAGGTTTTTTAAGATGATACCGGCAAAGTTTAAGCCGGCATATTACTGGCCACAGGCCGTTATACTTGTAGCCGCATGTGTACTTATTCCTCTATTGAAGATAGCAGCGATATTTCCAATATTTGGCTTGTATATAGTTTTATCTGTAATCTACAAACACCCTTCAGATCCAGTAAAAGAAAAATAAAATATGAAATACACAGCACATATTAACATAATGCCACTAAAAGAACTGCTTGACCCACAAGGAAAGGCGGTAAATAACAGCCTGCACAATCTTGGCCTTTCAAACATTGAGGGTGTGCGTATAGGCAAACATGTAACTATGCAAATTGAAGCCGGCGACAGTGCAAGAGCAGAACAAGTAGCAACAGATGCCTGCAAGAAATTGCTGGCCAACCAGGTAATGGAAGCCTTTACATTAACGGTAACTGAAGGGTAGACTATTTATTACTGCGATTGGTGTCTCCATCAGAGCAGACAAAAAAACTAATTAACTAATTAATTTAATGAGCCTTTACCTCATTCCCTCTCCTATTGGCAACCTCGGCGATATTACCTACCGGGCGGTTGAGGTATTAAAAAATGCGGACTGCATTTTGTGCGAGGACACGCGAACCAGCGGTGTGTTGCTGAAACATTATAATGTTAGTAGGCCACTTACGCCCTACCACCAGCATAATGAACATAAGGTTGTTCAGCACCTTATTGATCAAATGAAAGACGGTAAAACATTCGCGCTAATTACCGATGCAGGAACACCCGGCATATCAGACCCCGGTTTTTTATTGGTAAGGGAATGTAGCCGTAATGGCGTAAAAGTGGAATGCCTTCCCGGAGCGACCGCCTTTGTGCCGGCACTCGTACAGTCCGGGTTGCCTTGCGATAAATTCGTATTTGAAGGGTTTCCTCCGCTGAAAAAGGGCAGGCAAACATTTTTTAACCGCCTGAAAGAAGAAGAACGAACCATTGTACTATATGAATCTCCGCATAGGCTGGTGAAAACACTGGAAGAAATGGCAGCAGTATTCGGTGCAGAACGGGAAGCCGCTGTTTGCAGGGAACTCACCAAAATGTTTGAAGAGACAAATAGAGGAACCTTGTCCCATCTGGCACTTCACTATACCAGTCATCCTCCCAAAGGAGAGATCGTTATTGTAATAAAAGGAATGGAATAACACTACATATGATAACAGCGGCTGCAAAACAGCCGCTGTTTTAATTTTCTGAATACTATTCAAATACCACCTTCTGTGTATACTTCTGACCGCTGATGACAGAGCGCAGAATATATATACCTTTAGGTTTGAATCCTGTATAAATGGTGGTTGTATTTTTATACTGCGCTGCCGTTGCAGATGTAGCGAACATATTTTTACCAGTCACATCAGTTAAACTAAACTCTATTTCAGTGCCGGGCTGTGCATACCATACCATATTCAATATTCCGTCAGTTGAAGGATTAGGATAAACTGAAGTTACTGAATTGGGGACTGCCCATTCCAATACCTGCGTCGGCGGCACAATGTTGCTGCCATCCTGCAGCACAGCAGTCAGCCGGTATTTAATCAACGCACCCCGGCTTACGCCTGCGGGAGCGTCGATAACGTTATATTGCTGCCCATAATGCCTGTAAGAGCGAGATGTATTTACGGTGTCAAACGTTCTGCCGTTTATCTGCCGTTCCAATATATAATGGTCCGCAATACCATCAATAAAAGAAATCCATGATACCATTGCCACATCAGGCCCTGCCATATGGGCCTCCAATGTCAATGCGTTATTTTCCGTGTCATTGAAACGGAGCACTCTTACCGGTGAATAGTAAGTAGTTGCTCTCCCCGTCATGGTCCATTTCAACCTGTAATATAAAATATCAGCAGTCTGGAACTCACCTGGCTTTGTAATGGAATAGGTAGCAATATCCTGGTGCGAGGCCGCTGTATCGTTTACAGTGGCAAATTTAATGCCGTCAGTTGAACGTTCTAATACGTATCGGTTTACAGCTGTGTCTATCATCGATTGCCAGTACACTTGCACATCAGTCCCTTTCTTTATGGCAACAAAATTGAGGTAGTCAACAGTAAGCGGGAAGTTATGGGTCGGCCCACCTTCATTGAGCCAGAATTCTGACAGTCGTTTTACTTTCGTCTCGGCATAGTAGCCCTTATCGTAAGGCACCCACTTCACCTGCCTGGCCGGATAAAAACCTATTG
>JACMPD010000195.1 GCA_014377675.1 Taibaiella sp. | reverse complement strand
CCACCCGCCTGCGGCAATAGCATCATCATACCTTTTTTGTCCGTCGACAGCAATAGCATAGTCGCCCTGAGTGACCGCCAATAGGGCACCTTTTTCTAATTTTGCCAGATTATAAGTAACTATTAAGTGATTTTCAGGTTTGTCTTCAACAGTAGTGCTATTCGGGTCAATGGTGGTGTAGGCGAGGTGTTTGCCTGGTTCAATAGCCTTTATTATTCCCTTTACAAACACCATTTCTTTCCCTTCCCAGGTTCCTTTCCACAATAGCTCGCTACCTACCTCCCAGTCAGATACGGTTTCGCTACCATACATATATTTTTTTGTCTGAGACGGATTGGTAAGGATATCCCAAACGATTTCCACCGGAGCATTGATTAATATGTTGTTTGTAACTATTAGTTCAGAGTTCATTCAAAAATGATATAAAAGACAAAGAAACAAAAAGTATTTATAAAACCATAATCGAGCGAAATTAAATAATAACGAGGAAGGCAATTTACCAAGCTAACCCTTCCATAGCCAACACATCTCTTATCGCCTTATATGTATTACTTACAAAAGGCAACAGTTTGCCTGTGTTTACCCAAAGCACCTCCTGTATATCCTCCTCGGCCTGTGGTAAAAATGTTTCCATTGACGTGCCTTCCATCCGATACCAGGTGGTGTGCTTAACGAAATTTTTACCTTTTTCAGGGTATAAATGCCAGGTTTCAGTAATCTTAGGCCCTAAACAAAGCATATTAAGACCAGTTTCCTCGCACACTTCGCGCAATGCGCACGCCTCAATCTGCTCACCTTTATCCAGCTTACCTTTAGGCAGGTCCCACTTCCCCCTCCTGAAGATCATGAGAATATCCTTATTTTCATTATAAACCAAGCCACCGCCGGCTCGGATAACCTTATACATATCCTTCAAATGAGTATAGAATGTACTTATAGAAGATTCTTCAATAATAACGCCCTGCACCATAATATCATCTAATTGTTGAAGGGCCAGTGGCAGGTTTGCTTTTGTCAGCCCTTTCATTCTTACATACGATTTCATTTCAGTATGATCTAAAACGCAAGTGTCCGCATCGGCTGTTACAACGAGTGCTTTATCATTATAATACACGGTCTGTATAAAATTCATGGTAGTCTTTTTTGAAGGTTTACTTAAATGGCGTAGGTTTGGTGTTTATGAGCACTTCAAAACATTTCGCTGAAAAACTGTTGCAAATTAAGGCATTGCAAATTAACCTGCAAAAACCATACACCTGGGCATCCGGATGGAATTCTCCAGTCTATTGTGACAATCGTAAAGTTTTGTCTTACCCATATGTAAGAGATTTTGTAAAGAGTGAGCTTGCCAACATGGTTTTAGAACATTACCCTGATGCAGAAGTAATAGCCGGGGTGGCGACAGCGGGTATTGCGATAGGTGTTATGGCAGCAGACTTACTAAAACTGCCCTTTATATATGTACGTTCGAAGCCTAAAGAACACGGTATGGGTAACCAGGTAGAAGGGGTGCTGGAAGCGGGGCAAAAGGTTGTTGTGATAGAAGACTTGATATCGACCGGAAAAAGCAGTTTGCAGGTAGTAGATGCGCTTCGGGCACAGGGCGCTTTGGTAATGGGGATGTGTGGCCTGTTTACTTACGGCTTTCCGGTTGCTGATGAGGCATTCGCAAGCGCCGGTGTACAGTTGCATACCATAAGTAACTACAAGGCACTAATGGAACTTGCCGAAGAAAAGAAAATTGTAACCCAGGAACAGGCAATTAAGCTGGAACAATGGCGTGTAAGCCCGGCCGACTGGAAGGGATAATTATAATTCGTATGCCGGTATAATAATGTATGATGAACTGGTTACGATTGATAAGGTGGAAAAATCTGCTGATTGTGTTTCTGACACAGTTGCTTGTATGGTATTGTCTTATTTATGATAAAGAAAATTTTTTTGGGGTTTTCAGATTTTTTAATTTCCTCCTACTTTCAGTTTCAACTCTTGCAATTGCTGCGGGCGGCTATATAATTAATGATTATTTTGATGTAAATATTGATGTGATCAACAGGCCCGACCAGGTAATACTTGACAGAAAAATACCGTTACGAGCTGCGATAACAGCCCATATATTATTAAGTTTTACAGGTCTTTGTTTGGCGTTCATACTTGCCTACAAAGAACACCATTATGAATGGCTGTTAGTGCAGTTAGTGTGTATTGTTTTGTTGTGGTTTTATTCGACGCATTTTAAACGGCAATATATAACCGGCAATGTGGTAGTAGCGTTACTGACTTCACTAACTATTATAATTTTGTTTGTTTATGAGCCGGTGTTGCGGATGCAAAACTTTAAGCGAATGAACCTAACGGTTATTCCGCAAATAAAACCGATATATGTCTGTTATGGATACGCGTTTTTTGCATTCATGCTCACCTTGATGCGGGAAATAGTAAAAGACATGGAAGATTTTAAAGGCGATGCACAACAGGGTTGCGTTACAATACCCATAAGAAAGGGTTTGCGGTTCGCGACAAATGTTACGCAAGTGCTGGGCATTGCCACACTCCTATCATTAGGTATTTTTTCATATTTGCTATTTCAGAAAGGGTATATATTTCTGGTTGTGTACAGTTTTTTATTCATAATGTTTCCCATAGCCGTTGTATGTATTATATTAGCAAAGCAAAACACAACGGCACATTATACACTGATAAGCAAATATATGAAATTTATTACGTTAACGGGGATAGCTTCCCTTGTCATTTTCCACCTGACTTCAACTCATTAAAAAGTGAAAAAAATAATACTTGCGTCGCAATCTCCACGGAGGAAACAACTGATGGAACTGGCCGAAATTGAATTTGAGGTTTTGATAGCTGATGTGGATGAGACCAACCCACCCGGTATGGCGGGTGAAGAGGTACCCGAGTTCCTGTCCAGAAAAAAAGCCGATGCGGTTCGCCACCTTGTTGCTGATGCCATAGTAATAGCGGCCGATACTGTTGTACTTCTTGATCACCACATTCTGGGCAAGCCGAAGGATATCCAAAACGCACTTGAAATTTTGCGGCAACTTTCGGGCAGAATGCACAAAGTGGTGACCGGTGTTTGCATCAGGGAAGGAGAAAAAGAAGTAAGCTTTTCTGTAACTACAGAGGTTTACTTCCGGCAACTGACTGAAGAACAAATATTGCATTATATAAATGAATATAAGCCATTTGACAAGGCCGGAGCATACGCCATACAGGAGTGGATAGGGGTAACGGCTATTGAAAAAATAAACGGAGATTATTACAGTGTGATGGGTTTACCAATAGGCGATGTGATTACTGTGTTGCAGAATGACTTTAACATCAGTCACGCTTTAAAGCCGCTTCCGCCAGTGTTGTGAGAAGTTATTAACATTTTCGCATAGCCGTCGTAAATGCATAATGTCAATCTTCATGCTTATTTTTACACATAAAACATTCAGTTGAAGATATATACTAAGAACCTGGTGAAGCAATATGGGAAACGCACTGTTGTTAACAATGTTTCTTTTGAAGTGAGCCAGGGAGAAATTGTGGGCCTGCTTGGCCCAAACGGAGCGGGCAAAACGACCTCGTTTTACATGGTGGTAGGCCTGGTAAAGCCTGACAGCGGAGATGTATTTCTTGATGATGAGAACATTACTAAACTGCCTATGTACAAGCGTGCGCAAAAAGGTATTGGCTACCTGCCCCAGGAGGCCTCTATTTTCCGCAAACTATCAGTAGAAGATAACATAACGGCAGTGCTGGAAATGACAAAACTTACGAAGGGAGAACAACTACATAAGCTGGAAGAACTGCTGGAAGAATTTCATCTTAACCACGTAAGGAAAAGCAACGGTGACGTATTAAGCGGCGGCGAAAGGCGCAGAACTGAAATAGCACGCGCTCTTGCCGTTAACCCGAGATTTATTTTACTTGATGAGCCATTTGCCGGCATTGACCCTATAGCCGTAGAGGATATACAGAGCATTGTCGCTACCTTGAAATACAAAAACATAGGCATATTAATTACTGACCATAATGTGCAGGAAACATTATCAATAACTGACAGAGCCTACCTGTTGTTTGAAGGAAAAATATTAAAAGCAGGCTCAGCTGAAGAACTGGCGGCGGATGAACAGGTAAGAAAAGTTTACCTCGGTCAGAATTTTGAACTGAAGCGCAAGAACTATGATAAAGGAGTAATTATCAAATAGAAGATAACTCTGGTTGAGTGCTCCGAAAACGAGTATCTGAAAAACAAACGACAATATGAGTATATTAATAAGTCCCGCATTCAGAGGTTTTATCAAGCTGCGGCAAAGTGCTATTGATAATTTCATGCATAACCCGATTGATACCCAGCAGCAGGTGTTTAATCACCTGATAGGGTCGGCTCAATTTACTGAGTACGGTAAAAAATATAATTTTGCACAGATAGACAGCATTGCGGATTTCAAGAAAAATGTACCCATTAACGATTATGAAACGCTGAAACCGTATATCCAGCGGATATTTGAAGGGAGCCAGAATATCTTGTGGCCCTCCCCTATTACCTGGTTTGCGAAGTCGAGCGGTACTACCAGTGATAAAAGTAAATTCATTCCTGTCAGCAAAGAATCGCTTGATGACACGCACTTCCGTGGTGGCAAAGATGTGCTGGCACTGTACCTCCAGGACAATCCGGAAAGTAACCTTACTTCGGGCAAATGCCTGGTGCTGGGTGGCAGCCACCAGATAAATCAGCTGAACGCGGCTTCTTTTTTTGGTGATATATCAGCGGTTGTGCTACAAAACATGCCCTTCGCAGCCAAAATGTTCCGGCTGCCCGAAATGGGAATTGCGCTGATGAATGAGTGGGAGGAGAAAATAGAGCGGATGGCACATAGCACCATACAGGAAAACGTGACTTACATTGCCGGTGTGCCTACCTGGACTATAGTGCTGATAAAACGTATATTTGAAATAACTGGCACAACGAACCTGCTAGACATTTGGCCAAACCTGGAGCTATACATACACGGCGGTGTGAATTTTACGCCATACAGAAGGCAGTTTGAGCAGTTTATACCTAGTACAAATATGCACTATAGGGAAAGCTATAATGCGTCAGAAGGTTTTTTTGCAGCACAGGATAAAGAAGATGAAGACGGAATGCTCTTATTTCTGAATCATGGTATTTTCTATGAATTTATGCCAATGTCGGAATATGGTAAAGAGAACCCCGAGACTCTGACGCTGAAAGAAGTAGAAACCTACAAAAACTATGCGATAGTAATAAGCACCAACGGAGGATTGTGGCGTTATCTGGTTGGTGATACCATACAATTTACATCTCTGGCACCATTCAGAATAAAGGTGACCGGCAGGATAAAACATTATATTAATGCATTTGGTGAAGAAGTAATTGTAGAAAACAGCGATAATGCAATTGCTATAGCCTGTGCTGAAACAGGCGCAGTGGTAGTTGATTATTCAGCTGCTCCTATGTATATGACGGGAGATACAAATGGCGGGCATGAATGGATTATTGAATTTGAACATTTGCCTGTGCCTTTAGAAAAGTTCACTTCATTGCTCGATAAATCTTTGCAGGCCATTAATTCTGACTACGAAGCTAAACGGCATAAAGATATTGCATTAAGAATGCCTCTGGTGCACCAGATGCCGAAAGACGGATTTAGAAAGTGGCTGAAAGATAAGGGGAAATTAGGGGGGCAGCATAAAGTACCGCGGCTTAGCAATGAACGAACATACATTGAAGAAATGATACGATATGTATATGAATAGCTTGAAAATAATATTTTTTTTAATAGCCATGTTTTGTATTACAATGCCCATATTATCAAATCATTAAGAGTAAACAACAATTATTAAAGCCCGCTTATTCGGGATATGTTTGCACGATTAAAACAATTAGTTATTATTATGGCAGTTGGTAATTTTCTGAAATTTTTCCTCCCAAAAGACAAGGTTTTCTTTAATTTATTTGAACAGGTGGCCACTACACTTGTTTTGATGAGTGACATATTCAGCAAAGCGCTCCAGGAAAAAGATTTGACAAAACGAGACAACCTTTTGCGTAAACTTGAGGAACAGGAGCATAAAAATGATGAAGTTACCCATGAGATATTTATACAACTGGGACAAAATTTTATTACTCCGCTTGACCGGGAAGATATACATTATCTTGCTACCTCACTTGATGACATAGCCGACTACATATGGGGTGCCGCAAAAAGGGTAGTTAACTACCAGATAGTAGATGAATATAAAACATTGCCGGCATTCGCCGAAATAATTGCACAGTCTATTAAATCTATAAACATCGCGGTCTATTCACTTAGGGATATGAAAGACCTGAGGGCTATAACTACCGCATGTGTATTGATAAACAGTCTTGAAAATGACGCTGACGATTTGCTAGACAGTACTATGCTCAAGTTATTTGCCGCCAACATATCGCCCGTAGAACTAATAAAGCAAAAAGACATATTTCAAATGCTGGAAGTAGTAACCGATAAATGTGAAGATGCGGCGAATGTAATAGAGTCTATCATCATTAAATATTCTTAAGATCCTTTATGTCCGTATTACTTATTGTTATTATTATACTTGCGCTTGGTTTTGATTTTATTAATGGATTTCATGACGCTGCTAATTCCATAGCAACCATTGTCTCAACCAAAGTATTGACGCCTGTTCAGGCTGTATTGTGGGCTGCTTTATTCAATTTTGTCGCTTTCTTTATTTTCAGAGATCACGGAGTAGCTAATACTGTTGCCAAGATGGTGCACGAAAATTTTATAACCCTGCCAGTTATCATGTCAGGCCTGATAGCAGCAATTATATGGAATTTAATTACATGGTGGTTTGGCATACCTTCAAGTTCATCTCATACCCTTATTGGTGGCTTTGCCGGAGCGGCTATTGCACATGCAGGTTTTGAGGCTGTAGATTCAGCACTTATACTTAAAACTGTCAGTTTTATTGTGCTGGCACCACTGATAGGTATGTTCATGGCATTCGTTATTTCACTCTGGTTTATCTATTCGTTCCGTAGAGGGATATATCCAAAACTTGTATCAGGCGTAGTGATAATTTGTGTTATTTCCCTGCTTGCTCTCGTTTTAAAAACTGATCCGGCAACGTTAAAGATTGATACAGGTAACTATTATAGTAATGTTATTTTTGAAAAGGAAAATTTCAAATGGGTGTTGCTTTCGCTAATATTAGTGAGTATGAGCCTTTTTACAATGGTGCTTGGATCACTGAATACCGCCAGGTCCACCCTTTACCTGAAGCGTTTCCAGTTAGTTTCGTCTGCTATTTTCAGTATTGGACATGGTGGTAATGACGCGCAGAAAGTGATGGGCATAATAACAGCCGCATTGGTTTGCGCTGGCTACATGCAGCCTGATGCGCACATGCCTAACTGGGTGCCGCTGGCTTGTTATACTGCTATTGCCGTAGGTACGCTGAGCGGTGGCTCAAAAATAATAAAAACAATGGGAACGCGTATTACGAAGGTTACGCCCTTTGAAGGGGTGGCTGCCGAGACCGCGGGTGCCATTACTTTGTTCCTGACAGAAAATTTAAAAATACCAGTGAGTACTACCCATACTATAACCGGTTCTATAATAGGTGTTGGTGCTACAAAGAGACTATCAGCAGTGCGCTGGGGCGTAACTATAAATCTACTCTGGGCGTGGATATTAACTATACCAATAAGTGGTGCTCTTGCGGGGTTGATATTCTTAGTGATAAATTTATTTATACATTAAAACTACCGGATAGCGATTATATTTAAAACGCTACCTTTGCTTTGATGAAGAAGATAATGCTTGCGGCTGGCATTGTTAGTACTGTATTTTTTTGCAGTTCTTTTTTTTCTGCACCTGCGCCAGATAATGCATTATCATTTAAAGGTGCTCCTTCAACCAAAGAACAATTGGGGGAAGTGTTGTTTTTTGAGAAAAAACTTTCGCTTGACGGAACGGTAAGCTGCGCTTCGTGTCATATTCCAGCTCACGGATTTGCTGATACACTGCCCTTGAGCCACGGTGTTTTCGGCAGAACCGGCAAACGAAATTCGCCATCCTGTGCCAACGTTTCGGGCAGACCATATTTATTCTATGATGGTCGCGCGGCTACACTTGAGGCGCAAGTGAGTTTCCCGATAGAAGACCATAGTGAAATGGGCATTCCGTTCACTAAGGCGTTAAGCAGGATAGCAGCCGACAAATTCTATATTTCCTGTTTCAAAAAAATATTCAATTCAAAGCCTACTGCTGAAAATCTCAGAATAAGTATAGCGGCATTTGAAAGATCATTAGAAACTTCCAAGACACCCTTCGACAGGTATATGGATGGAGCTGACAGCGCCATAAGTGCCGCAGCAATAAGAGGACGCGCGATATTTATGGGTACAAAATCAAAGTGTTTTGACTGCCATTTTTCGCCTGATTTTACTGGCGATGAATTTCGCAATATTGGCTTATTCGATGGCGGAAAATTAAATGACTCCGGCAGATACCTCATTTCCCATAACAAAGAAGATATAGGTAAATTCAAAGTCCCGGGATTACGCAATGTAGCGGTTACGGCACCGTACATGCACAATGGTATGTTTAAGACACTTCGGGAAGTAATTGAGTATTACGATGATCCGTATAGGTTTGTGCCAAATCCTGTAAATAGTGATTCGTTACTGCTCCATCCGCTGCGGCTGACTGAAAATGAAAAAAGTGACCTTGAAGTGTTTCTACTGACCCTTACTGACGACCGTTTTACCAAAAATCTTAAAAGGGCTAATTGATCACTTCCACCTCAGCGCCTGATCTTCCGGCCAGGTAACCTGCACCCTTTTTCATTATAAGCCGGTGATTATATATAAACGCCGGGCGCAAGATGAAAGCAAAAATATTCATCCAGGTTTTTTTTGTTTTCACGTCCCAATGGCATTCGATATAAGTAGCGCCATTTTTTTCTCTGAACTGCCAGAGTCCAGTACCTTCCAGTTCGCCGGTCGCCTTGCCTGAAAGTAACTGGTAATCTATTCGCCTCGTCAATTCCAGGTCGAAAGTTAGCTGGTAAATAGCCGGGCTTTGCACAGTATACCGCCTTATGCTGCCTACGCCATATTCGTCGCCTTCCTTTATTTCCTTGACCACGGTAAAATCTTTCCACCAAAGTGGCCAGTGGAGAGAATAATTGATTATTTCCCATACTTTAGCAAGCGGCACATAGGTTTTCCAAACTGAAACAAACGAGTAATTAGTATCCATGTTTTAGACTATAATTTATTGAAACTCTAATTTATTGGTATACTACTCCTTACTTTCTTCCTGGCTTTCATGGTTATCGCCACCGAGACTATAGTAATTATTTTCTTCATCTTCTTCGCCAATCTTCTCACCGGCATCATCAGCCATTGCGCTTGGCACATCAAGGTCATCGCCTGTCATGTCTTCCATAAAGCTGCCGCTTTCATTCAAAGGGTCACCTTCATCATCAACAGTATCTAATGAAGCGTGTTGCAAATTGATACTGTCAATAGTATTCATATTCTGATCAGCTGCTTCCAGCATCTTTATATCGTCGGCTGTTACGTCAGCGTCAGTACCGGCCATTATTTTCTCCTCACCCCGGTTATCCCTTATATTATTATATGGCTCACTACCTGCGGCGGCGTCAGGTCTTACGACGCCGGAATTATTTGTACTCTTTGTAATATCTTCATTTGCAGGATAGTGTGGGTATCCGGGTAACTGGTCTTTTGTTTTCTGTTCTGCCATAGCTGTAGCTTTTAAAAAAAATGTAAAAAACACGTGCCGTGGCGCGAGACATATTTTGGGTGAGAAGTTAATATTATGGAAAACAGAAAAAGAGGCATAAAATGTCGTTGTTATATCATAAGTTTATAGGAACTTTGTTTTTCAGGCACCTCCCGGATGAGTATGAAGAAAGCATCATATTTTATATTGTTTCTGTT
>JACMPD010000004.1 GCA_014377675.1 Taibaiella sp. | reverse complement strand
TAGAGGTTGTCGCGGGAGCGCTGGAAGCGCACGAAGGCTTCCATCCGGTGCTTTTCCCGGTGTACTTTTTTGGCCGAGTCTGTTATGTAGCGCACGGCCTCATGTCCGTAGTCTTTTTCCATATGCGCTACGCCGCTGAAGGCATAGCGCATATACCTTACAATGGCACCGGCGGCTTCCGGCTGTTCGGAAAGCCAGGTATGATATACCTGTTGCATGGCGGGGCGGGGTATCTTTTTAGCCAGCCCTTCCCATACGCGGTTTGCATGTTCAGGGCGTGTGGCCACCAGGTGTGGCGCGCTGAATACTGAGCCCTGCGCCATGCCTTCCTGCTGTATGTTTACTTCACCGAACCGGTACTCATAAATGTCAAATACGGCGCACAGCAGGCCCTGAAATGTGCCGTCAAATATCATAAGCTGTTCGCCGGCCATCATCATCAGAACAGTGTTATTTGCCTTGAGAAATTAACATGGTACTTGCTGTTGGCCTCAGCGAGTATGAACTGCCTGATCTGCGAGGGCATATAGTCTTTGTGCATATTTACGGATGCATGGCCACATATAAAGTACCGTGCGCGGTTAAGCGCTATGCCCATCTGTTTCAGACTGTCAACGGTGACGGGCGCAAACCGGCGGGCGGCCACTATCTTTAGTGCTGAGGCCACGCCAATGCCCGGAACGCGCTTTATAAGCGCAAGATCAGCCCGGTTAATGTCAACCGGAAAAAGGTGCAGGTTGCGCAGCGCCCAAGAGAGCTTGGGGTCTATTTCAAGATCGAGCAATGGCTCCTCAGGGGTTATTATCTCCTGCACATCGAAGCCATAAAAGCGCATGAGCCAGTCAGCCTGGTATAGCCTGTTTTCGCGTATCATTGGCACGGGTGTGCCAATGGCGGGCAGGCGGGCATCATAACTTATGGGTATATAACCCGAATAGTAGACCCGCTTCAGGCTCAGTTTTTTGTAAAAGTGATCAGCGGTGTAGAGCACATGCAGGTCGGTTTCAGGGCCTGCGCCTACCACCATCTGGGTACTCTGCCCGGCCGGGGCAAAGATGGGACTGCTTTTGATTACCTTCTTTTCTTCTTTGTGGCGATCAATAGAGTTTTTTAGGTAATGCATGGGGTGCACCATGTCTTCCCGCTTTTTGTCGGGGGCCAGCAGCTTGAGGCCCTGCTCCGTAGGCATCTCAATATTCACGCTCAGCCGGTCGGCATAAAGGCCGGCCAGCTCCATGAGCTCATCGCTGGCGCCGGGTATGGCTTTCAGGTGAATGTAGCCATTGAACTTATGTTCGGTGCGGAGTTTTTTGGCTACCAGCACCAGCCGCTCCATGGTAAAGTCAGCGTTTTTGAAAATGCCGGAGCTGAGGAACAATCCTTCGATATAGTTACGGCGGTAAAAATTAATGGTAAGGTCAACTACCTCATCAACGGTAAAGGCGGCTCGCTTTATGTCATTGCTTTTGCGGCTTACGCAATAGGCGCAATCAAATATGCAGAAATTGGTGAGCAGTATTTTGAGCAGGGAAACGCAGCGGCCATCTTCGGTATAGGCATGGCAAATACCCATTCCTTCGGCATTGCCCAGGCCTTTGTTGTCATTTTTTCTACTGCTGCCGCTTGAAGCGCAGGAAACATCATACTTGGCCGCATCAGCCAAAATGGTTAACTTTTCTTCAATTCTTTCCCACACCATAGGCCGAAGTTACTGAACCGAAATGTGTATAAAAAGTTATTTTTCCGGGCAAGGATGGGAAAACCGGCTATGTGGGGTTAGCCTGATTTATTTGGAAATTTAGGTGTGCGGTAAGTGGTTTTTTCGGAAATTTGTGAAGTATGAAACAAGACATAGATAGTGTAGAAGATATAAAGCTATTGGTGAGTGGCTTTTACAAGAAGGTGGTAGCAGACCCGGTAATAGCCCATTTCTTCACGCAGGTGGTTCATTTTTCATGGGAGGCTCACATTCCGGTTATGGAAAGTTTTTGGGGAACCATACTGTTACATGACCACACCTACAAGGGCAACCCCATGCCAAAACACCTGGAAATTAACCGGATGGCACGAATGGAACCGAAACATTTTGAGCGTTGGCTGGCATTGTGGACAGATACGGTAAATGAGCTGTTTGAAGGGGAAAGGGCCACAGAAGCCATAACCCGGGCCAATACGATAGCCTATATCATGCAGACCAAAATAAACGCCACCGGGGCGGGTATAACTCTGGCTCCGGGTCATTAATCCGTCATGGCCGTGTATGCAATTGATACATTCCTCCGTTTTATTGAGGATAGTTAGGCTTAATATTTAATCACCTGCATTATTTTATTTACCATAATTTTTGAGGGTATTTCACCGGTTATCAGGGTGTGACCGCATTTGACATTAAAGAGGTTAAACTGGCCGTTTACATGTTTCTTCCAGTTGTAGCCGTGGGTAGGGTGTGTTTCAAACGTTCGTGTTGCCCTGAAAAAAAGGCAGTTAGCCTGTAATACCGCCTTGCCTTCTTCAGCGGCTTTAAGATAGTATTGTTGCCAGAAAGAATGTTTCTTATTTTGCCGGTATGGAGAGGGTTGCTCGAGTGGTGTGTGCGGCCGGGCCTGATTAATTAGTTTTGAGAGGCGAGGGCCAAGGTAATTGGCGAGCAGCTGCCGGTCATAGGCTCTGGCCGCGTTTTTAAGTACGATAGCCAAAGTGAGCAGTTTATTGCGTTTTTGGGCATATGTTTGTATTTCAAAATAATTGTAGGTATCAAGCAGTATGCAATCTTTCACTGCCGGGAACATGGCGGCTATCTGCTGGGCTACAAACCCATGAAAACTGAGGCCCAATAGTATGGCACCGCCGTTTTTATTCTGTTTGGTTATCAGTTCACCCAGTTCCCTAAGCACTGTTTCAGCAGGTTCTATCTGCTCAATGCCTTCCAGGTTAAAAAGCAGGTGAATAAGATTAAAC
The DNA here is from genome assembly GCA_014377675.1 of Taibaiella sp. GTDB lineage: Bacteria > Bacteroidota > Bacteroidia > Chitinophagales > Chitinophagaceae > Flavipsychrobacter. The sequence goes on along the minus strand of JACMPD010000004.1, from coordinate 4,281 downwards.
CGTTCTGCCAATTGACTGTTGATGAGGAACTTGTAGTCGTTGGCCCCCCTGAAGCGGTTAATAAAATAGAAGTTGCGTTTTTGCTCAGACCGGGGATTGATATAATGGTAGTGAAATCTATGGTTGTGTAAGCCAAAATTGATATACTCCGCCAGCTGGCCGGGGCGCTGATGTATCCAGATAGCATAGACCGGCAACTGCAGGTGCAGGCGGTTTTGTATTTCAGTAATGGCCACCATGCTGAGCAGGGAGTCGCCGCCAAGATCAGTATAAAAGGAGGTGTTTTTGCCTGCGCCAGTTGTGTTCAGTACTTTGGTAAATACATGTATTATTTCTTCTTCTATAATATTGCAGGCACCATTATTTGCCAGTTCTTTACCTTGTAGCGGTTCAAACGACAGATGTTCGAGCTTTTCCCGGTCTATTTTGCCTGTGTGCGTGAGTGGTAATGCGGGCAGCCTGCTGAAATAGTTTGGATAGTGGTTTGCGGGCAGCTTTCCGGGTATGCCTGCATTAATAGCCGCAACATCTATTTCCGGGGTTTCAGACTGGAAGAAAGCGACGAGTGCTTTTTTGCCTTTGGTATCATTGACTACAACGGCGACGCGGGTGAATTGCGGATTTTGGGAGAGTACATCTTCAGTGAGGTGCAGGTCAATCTTCATACCGTTAATCTTCACTTCAGCAGACTTTCGGCCTTTAATAAATAATTGCCCGTTTTCGGCAAGGCAGCCAAGATCGCCGGTTTTATAAAATGTGCTGTGGTGGCCCCCGGAGCTGAATGCCTGGTTCTGTAGTTCAGTACCACCGGTGTAGCCCGTTGCAATAGCCGCAGACTCAACGACTATTTCGCCAATCTCGCCCTCGGGCAGTTCCTGCCCGTGGTCTGAGATGATACGCACCGTTTTGCCGGCTACAGGTGTGCCAACGCTGCCATTACAGGTAAGATATTCATCATTAAGGAAAATGCCCTGGGCTATAGTACGGGTTTCGGTAGAGGCGTAGGCTATCTTCAGTTTGGTTGATTTGCTGAATTTTTCTTTAAACAGATCAATGGCGGCCTGTGTCACCTGTTCGGTACCCAGCCCGAGGCACCGCATTTTTTCAAGGTGCAAAAAGTTGTTGTTTAACTTGCCTATGGCCACGAAAACGGAAACTGAAATAGTGGAATAGGTAACCTCGCTTTGTGCCCAAAAAGCAACGAGGCCGGATATGCCCTGTTGGCTAACAGAGTACACGCACAGCCGGGCACCCGATGCCAATGCCGTAAACACACAGGAGACTGAGGCACTGAAAGTAAGTGAAAACAGGAGATCAATGTTGTCAGCGTGGGTGATATGATTGTTATTTATTTGCCCGGTGATGTCAACGTTTATGTTTTTATGCCGGTGTATTATTATTTTAGGTGTGCCGCTGGTGCCTGATGTAATGAGCAGGCAGAAGTCATCATCGTCATTGAAGCCAACTGGTGTATACACCAGGTTATCTTGCAGTGTTGCCAGGTTTATGGTGGTTTTTTGGTCGGAGTCTGGCGGCTCGGTTACGAGGGTGCAGGCAATGGATACGGGGAAGTTTTCATTAATATACCATTTATTGTCTTCGGTGAGCGACAGGTAATAGTTGCCTGAAAAAATAATACCACATATAGCCGTTATGTGCTTTATGAGGTCGTCTGTTTCTATGGCTACGCATTGGCCGGTAACGTGGCGCTGTTGCAAGTTTGCGGCTATGAGCCTGGCCCTGTTCCCGAGATCGGCATAAGTGATACTTTTGCCCTTGAAAGTGACGGCGATTTTATCTTTATGCTTTTCGCAATTAAGTATTATTCTTTCTGCAATTTCCATTGCCCGGCTATTCATCTTTTTTTGATTTTTTTCGTGCCGTAAATATACTCATCGCATGTGAGTAAAGCGACGGACGTGCGGCACTTAAACCCACGCAATACATATGCGAAATTATATGTGGTGGGCTAAAGCTGGCATGATATTTGTAAATTAATAATTAAATATAAATCACTCAAATTCAATAGTATCAAAATAACCGCGTACCGATTATCGTGGCGCCGGTTATTTATTTTTTACATAAATGACAGCGATTACTTCACTTAAAAAGCAATATTAATGAACAGATACAAATTACTTACGGCGCATGCAGTTTTTATCATCATAACAGGGGTTGTACTGATGTTTCAGGCCTATACCATACCAACGAGGGCTGTACAGTATGTAGTGGCCGCGGGTACTATTTTAAGCGGGGTGTTCGCATTATTGACCGCATATAAGAGTGTGGTATATAAAGACACACTAAAGTACCATGTTCTCCACGCTATAGTATTGTTTGGATACGGAGTGGCGGTACTGTTTTTCGCAAACGACGTAGCGTCTTTTTTAGTAATTACAGAATATTTCCTGTTTTTTTATGGTGTAACGGAGCTTGTTTTCTGCGCGTTTTTAATGGCTGTAAAGTCGAAGCCAGTGTATAAGATAGTGGCTACAAGAATGGTAATTGGTTTTTCAATAATAGCGGGCGCGGTTATGGTGCTTGCCGCCTCTTCCATAAACAGGAGCCTGGCGCTTTTGCTGGCTGGTCTCTCCCTTGCGCTCAGTGGCATTGTGACTATCGTATTCAAAAGTATAATCAGGAAGGTGCATGAAAACAAAACGCTTATACCAGTAGCTGTTAGCTGAAGGTATAAGCGTTCAGTGTATATTAATGTTGGCAATTGCTTTTTGGCGGTTAAGCCACACCCATATTTTTAAGATGCGTAATGTGCGAGCCGATAGCCGACTGAAGGTTAGGATGCTCAATATATGGCGCTCCCATTTCCTGGCACACCTGCCTTATGATAGCGTTGATTTGCGGATAGTGCACGTGTGATATGCGCGGGAAGAGGTGATGCTCGATCTGGAAGTTGAGACCACCTACCCACCAGGTAACGAATTTATTTTTGGTGGCGAAGTTGGCTGTTGTTTTCAACTGATGGAGGGCCCATTCGTCTTCAAGCCGGTTTGAAGGCTGCATTGCCTCAGGAAATGAGGTTTCTTCGAGGATATGGGCAAGCTGGAACACAAGACTGAGAATGACGCCGGTAGTGGCAGTGTAGATGGCGAAGCCTGCTATCCACCAAAAAAAGCCCAACATATATATAGGCAACGCGACGAACATAACAATGTGAAACGCTTTAAACGCCCAGAAAAGAATGTGGTCTTTACGTTTGAGTTTTTTCAAAGGCACATCGCCTATTTTCTTAGAGAAGTATTTTTTATAGTCGTTATAAAATATCCATACTATATACAGCAGGGCATACAATGCCCAGAAATAGATGTACTGGTATTTGTGGAAACCGTATTGTTTTTGTTTTGGAGCCATGCGCAGCAACATGCCGGCTTCCACATCATCATCAACCCCTTCAATATTGGTGAATGCATGATGGATGATATTGTGTTTTGTATTCCACATAAAGCTGCTGGCACCTAAAACATCAATGCTGAATGCGGCTACTGTATTTAGTTTACTGCTTTTGCTGAAACTGCCGTGGGCACCGTCATGCATTACATTAAACCCAATGCCGGCGGTAATAAGGCCCAGCAACAGGCATTCGCCAATAGCGGCCCATACACCGGGCGTAAACCATAATAAATGGATGTATATAGCAATGTAGCTGGCCACTAAAATACCCGCCTTAAAATATAAATGGGCGTTGCCTGTAGGTGAAATCTTGTTTGTTTCGAAAAAATCATTTATCCTTTTCTTCATTTCAGAATGAATGGAAACCTGGGGGACGTGGAATTTTGGCGTTATCATAATTTAAACAAAGCTTCTGATTAATATTCGTGCACAAAAATATGAACTTATTCATTAAAAACGTGCTTTAAAAGGCTTCTTTTGTGAATAGGTACAGTTAAACATAATGAGCAAAACACTGCCATCAGGTTTGGGTGCAGGCGGTTTGAAAACAAACCTTTGGAGAAGGGGTAGTAAGTGGGCTTCAGGTAAAGTGTTGTTGCGGGCTTCGGCTTCGCTCAGCGACCGGGCTTGGGCTTCGTTCAGCGACCGGGCTTCGGCTTCGCTCAGCGACCGGGCGGAAAATTGTGAGGAGTAATAAAAACCACCGGGTGTTATGTTTATCCCGGTGGTCTTGAGTTTATTATAGTATTATAATGGTTTTCTTTCGTTGTTGTTAGGCGAGCGGTCGTTGTTAAACCTGCGCCTTGGGTTGGGCATTGCGTTAGGTCTGCGCACCACGTCTTTGCCTTTGGGGAGGTTGATGTGTATCATTCC
>JACMPD010000194.1 GCA_014377675.1 Taibaiella sp. | reverse complement strand
TTTGCTGCTGAGCAAAGCACAGATGGAACCCTCCGGCTAAAATCACAAATATTAAAATTCTCATATTGGCTGTTTATTGCTGTAAATATATACACTTCAGAGGTAGCCCGTTTGCTGAGTCTCTTTTCCTAGCAACGTTTCTTACCGAGCCATTTTACAATCCAAGGACGTTGCGTTGTACTTAATTCCTTAATTCACGTAAGCGTACAAAACAAACTACACCGTACGAATTTCCTTTAACTGACGCAACGTTCCTGGCTGTGCATAAGGCTAAGTGAGAGACGTTGCAGAGAGGAAGGGACGTTGACACACCGTAACAGCTAACACAACGCTATTTTTAGCAAATTTACAAAGCAGACAAACCTTGAAACAGAGCCAACCTTGCAAAAGTGATAAAAGTGCCTACACATAGGTCGCCGACCCCTGACCGATATGCACCAAAATTCTATTTTGAAAAAATATTTTCAGTTCCTGTAATAATTTAAATAGTAGTGCCACTTATAGTAAAAGCACTATTATGAAACAAGTTACTTCAACTACAAAATCACAAACTGCCGCACCCTACCGGTTAGCTTATTTCATCTACCTGGTACTGGTTGTTTACCAACTCTTTACAGGGGATTACGAATGGGCAGTATCAAACTTTGGCATTGCTATGGTCTTTGACCCCTTTGACAGCTCCGTAAGCTGGAAAGACAGACCCCGCTACCAAAGAGTATGGCTTTACAGTCACCTTGCTTTAACCCTTTGTGGTTTTGCTTTCCTTATACTTCGTTAATTAAATTATCAAATCTTTAAATTCAAAAAAATGAAAAAGAACTTTCTATTTGCACTGCTCTGCCTCGTTGCATCAGCATCTTTATTTGCCCAAAAAAAAAATTCAGATAATTCACTTCTTTGGAAAGTAAGCGGTAATGGTTTAAAAAAACCAACGCACTTATTTGGCACTTTCCACTTGCTTACCAATGCCTATGCTGACACACTGCCCGGGATTATCAACGCTTATAAAGTTTCTGATGTGGTAGTGGGTGAATTGATTATCGATAGCACCATACAAGCTCCGTTAATGGAAGCACAAATGCTAAAGGGAACTACGCTTCAAAAGGTTTTGCCTGATACTTTGTATGCTAAAACTTCTGCATGGTTTAAAGAGGAATCAGGTTTAGATATAATGAAATTGGATGGACTAAATCCTATGACCGTAATGGCGGTGGTGATGGCAATCACTAAGCAAAAATATTTTCCTAATAAGCAAGGCGAAGTTCAATTGGATACCTATTTTCAAGACCTCGGAAAAAAAGATGGGAAGAAAATATTGGGATTAGAAAATATTGAAGTCCAAATCAATGCCTTGTTCAAGCAACTAACTTTAGCCCGGCAGGTTGAGCTTTTGAATGAAACTTTCAAGGACCCCGGCTCATTTAAAACCATAATCAATACTATGAATGATGCATATCTTAGCAATGACTTGAATGCGTTGCATCAGTTGATGTACGGATCCACCTACAAGCCCGAAGAAATGAAACCTATGTTAGATGACCGTAATAATCATTGGATGCAACAGTTGCCGGGACTGATGAAAGAACAATCCCTTTTTGTGGCAGTAGGCGCATTACACTTAGTAGGTGAGACCGGCTTAGTAAATCAATTACGAAAAAAGGGATATACTGTAACACCAATCAACCTTAAAAATTAGTGAGCGAAAAAGAGTTTTTATCCCAACTTAAAGAGCACAGGAATATTATTTATAAACTGGTGCATCTTTATGCAAATACCGAAGAAGATAAGAAAGACCTGTACCAGGAGATAGTTTTACAGGCATGGAAAACCTATTCAGCTTTCAGAGGCGATGCAAAATTCAGTACATGGTTATACCGGCTTTGTTTGAATACAATCTTCACCATCCAAAGGAAAACAAAAAGGATTGAATATACCGATACAGCAAAGTTTGAAGAAACACACTTTACCGCATCAGGCAACGATGAAGCTGAGCGTTTATATAAAGCAATTCGAACCTTGCCTGAAACTGAAAGAGCGTTAATATCGCTGCATTTAGATGGCCATGATAATAGGGAAGTGGGCGAACTATTGGGCATCACTCCCAATCTTGTAGGGGTAAAACTTCACAGAATAAAACAACAGTTAGCAACGCTATTAAAAAATATATAATGGACATTGAAAATGTATGGCAGCAGAGTAGTGGAAGTGATGATGCATTAAATAAAATGTTTCAGCAAAAAGATTTTAGCAACCTGCAATCTAAATTGCCGCTTAATAAATTGAAAAGAAATCTTGTTACAGGTATTATTTTGGCTGTTCTCATTACTGCTCTTTATGTTGCGGTGATTTTTTATGTGGAAATTTGGCAGGTATACGTTTCATTAGGGACTTTAAGCCTCTTTAATATTTTTATAGCTTATGATAGCCGGAAACTTTACAGGAGCATAAACGTAAACATTTCAACAACTAATTCTTTAAAGGAGGAACTACAGAAAAATTACAACGGTTTTCAAAGATGGTGGCGTATACAGGAAAGATTAGGCTTATTTGTTTATCCGATAGGAGCAGCAGGTGGTTTTATAATGGGTGGTGTTTTAGGCTCCGGAAAACCGGTTGAAGCGTTTTTATACAATCCAAAAATCTTGCTTATTCTTGGTGCTACTATTATAATTTTAGTTCCGTTATGTTATTTTGGAGCAAGGTGGATGTTCAACTATGCGTATGGTAAACATTTGGCGAAACTCAAAGCAACCATTGATGAATTAAGCGAAGCCTTTTAAATTATTTTAATTTCAAAAATTAAAGCAAGCTAATATGATACCTAACCTTCAATCGGCTCATTGGGAGCATTCAAAAAAGAAAGCAGAATTAATTGTTGATGGTTCAACTCTTATTGAAATGGAGTTCGGAAAAAAAACTACATCAGTAAGTTTTGGAAAGGAAAAGTTTGAATTAAGTAACGAAGGCTTTTGGTGCCCACGGATAATTATCAAACAAAAAGGCAAGGTGGCAGCCATGCAAAAGCACATTGGTTTTTGGGGCACAAAAAGCGAGTTTGAAATAAATGGGAAAACATACACTGCTAAAACGAAGCAAGGAATATTGTTCAATATTACTTACTCAAATGAAAACGCAGATATATTGACTTATAAACTGGATGCCTCAAAAAGCAAAATTCAAATAAGCATTGAAGTAAAGACATATGACGTACCGGAACAACATTTATTGTTGTTGGTGGCATTAGGTTTTTATTCCATAAAAAACGTTGCCCTTGAGGCAGGTGCAAACGATTTTATCTTGTCGGCAGTAGCATAAATAACCTTTACACAAGCACGACTTATTTTCTACGAGGTATGGTACTTTCCCACACAACAAAAGCACACACTTTTTGCAAGCCCGCAAGGCACAACCCAAAGCCAACTTGCAAAAGAGTGTGTTTTTCTACTACGCTTCCCGGACATACCCAACTTCGGTGGACACAGGCGTTATATTGACACAACCAAAAAAGGGCGAACGTACAACACGAACTGTCTCGTCCTGAAATAGGTTGACTAAAAACCGGTCGATGGCAGACTTACAAGATCGGATTGTACAGCGTATTAGATACGGACTGCGGCTACCGAAGGTTAAATACATTAAATATGCCTGGCCTCTGTGAACATTGACACAGAAAACAAAACCCCAAAAACCGTATATTTGCCTATATGATGAATGTAGATAAC
>JACMPD010000193.1 GCA_014377675.1 Taibaiella sp. | reverse complement strand
GGTAAAAACAGAAAGACACAGGCGCCCCGAATTGATCTCACCCCAATGGTTGATCTGGGGTTCCTGCTCATCACTTTTTTTATGTTCACCACCACGCTCGCGCAGCCTAAGGCTTTGGCGCTTAACCTGCCTGCTGATAAGACCGATGGCAGTGAGACTGTATTTATTGATGTGGCTAGCGTAACACTGCTGCCCGGCGCTAATCATACCGTGGCATACTACAACGGCTTACTGGCTGACCAGGGCCTGCGCTTCACTACCATAGCCAATGTACGCGCTATGTTGCAGCAGCGAAAGGCGCAAATTGCTGCATTGCCCGCCACGTTTTCAGCGCAGGCGCATAAAATGCATGTCCTGATAAAGCCCACCACCCAATGCAAATACGCTGATGTGGTTGGGCTGCTTGATGAAATGCTGATAGTGGATGTGCCTTTCTATACTCTGGCTGATGTTACTCCTGATGAAATAGCCGCAGTTGCCGCTTTAAAATAAATATTATAATTTATAGTATTTCACGTTAATGGAAATTATTTTAGACTTTTTTATGGAAAAATTGTGTTTATGTTTCTTACTTAAAACACAATACATATGGAAACGAACAAATTGCTCCAGGCCGATTATCTCGACATTATCTATGAAAACCGCAACAAATTTTATGGCGGTTATGAGCTCAGAAGAAACTATGTAAGACGAATGAAAAAAGCGGGCCTCTTTATGATGCTGACGGTAAGCAGTACCGTGTTGCTGTCCTTCATTTCTCTGAGGAAAGATGCTACAAACAGATCTATACTTCCCGCCACCCCAACTGTGTTAACAACAATAGACATGAAAAAGGCGGTAACCCCTGAGGTGCTGCCACCTAGGCCATCAACACCCCCGCCACCCCCGGCACCCACCAAAATATTTACTGTACCTAAGATAACTAACGAAGAGATTAAGCCTGAGCAGCAGATGAGCGAAGTGCATGACCTGAAGAACACGGCAGTGGGCACCAGCGATGCCAAAGGGGACTCCATGGCGACAGATATGTCATCAGCACCCAAAGGCCCGACAGGACCGGCCATAACCATAGCTGCGACACCCGTAATACCAACATTTATTGAGCAAATGCCTCTATTTGATGGCGACCTGAATGCATACCTTTCCGCAAACCTTGAGTACCCGGAAATGGCGCGTAATGCTGGTGTGGAGGGTAGGGTAGCAGTCACTTTTATAGTAAATGAAGATGGTTCTATAAGTGATGTGGCCATTACGCGGGGCATAGGCGCGGGCTGCAATGAAGAAGCGCTTAGGGTAATACAGAAAATGCCAAGGTGGAAACCCGGCAAAAACAACGGCAAACCTGCAAAAGTTTATTACACCCAGCCTATAAGTTTCAGGCTGCAATAAAAGTGTAAAAGGGTAGTACAATAATGATTAAAGCCTTCGCATTGCGAAGGCTTTAATGGTATAAATAAGTTGCAATGTAATTAAAACTGCTCCAGGCCGCTGAAAAAGAAGCTGCCTTCTATTGCTGCATTCTCATCGCTGTCAGACCCGTGTACTGCATTTTCGCCCATTGATTTGGCGTATGCTTTGCGGATAGTACCTTCCTCAGCGTTAGCTGGGTTGGTAGCACCTATCAGCTTACGGAAATCAGCCACTGCGTTTTCTTTTTCCAGTATAGCCGCTACTATAGGGCCACTGCTCATAAACTCAGTAAGTTCACCGTAAAAAGGACGCTCAGCGTGCACTTCATAAAATTTTTCAGCTTGTGTCTTGCTGATGCTCAGGTATTTCATTGCCGCTATCCTGAAACCTGCGGCGTTGATCATTTGTAAAATGTTACCTATGTTGCCTGCTTTTACTGCATCAGGCTTTATCATGGTAAATGTACGATTTGACATACTAATATTTTAATTTGGGCAGCAAAGGTAATTAAAATACGAAACTGCAAAAGCGAAAATTTATACAACGTTTCCCTTTAGTCGTCATTTTAGTCGTCATTGAGTATCACATCAGTCACCATGTAGTCGCGCTCCCATTTCTGCTTTACCTTGGCCCAGACACGGGTGTTGCCCAGTGAAGCTCGTTTGGTGGGCTGTGTCAGGTCAAGAGTGGCGCACAGGGTATTGCTATTGTCATACACCAGTAACTTGGTCCACTTGCTTTCAGCATCATAGCCGTCATGTATCATTTCTTTATTATGGTAGGCATCATAACCATACTTCAGTTCATAATAGCTCAGCGTTTTCCAGTTATCCTGGTGAAAATCGTATAAAGTTTTTGACGTAATGTGTCCCTCTTTATCGCTGCCCATGGCCACAATATGCAGGCTCTCAATGCTGTTGCTCCTAATCCTCAGGGTTTGCGCTTTTGTTGCCAGTGTTAAAAAAATGCAGCAAACAGCGAGACAATGTTTTATCATATAAAAAATTATTTTTAAGAATTTACAGGCGAAATGATCCGGCAACAAAAATATATAAAGAAATCAGAAAGAACAGGCTTTTATTAAATTTAAAAGCTGCAGCGCATCCGGCAGAAAAACCAGTGCGATAATATATTTGAAATTATTCATTACCTTTATAGAAATTTAGATTCTTCATGCATTTACGTAGTATAGTTACCCTATTCGCACTATCATGCAGCGCGGCTTACGCTCAGCAGAATGTAACCAAATCAGCTGCCACTGCCCCCAACAGCAATATTTATGAAATTAAGAAGCAGTTTTTGCTGCATGAACTGCACAACCCTACAGAGCAGGAAGAGGATGGCGAAGACAATGACCTGGCCAGGTTCAACCGCTGGTTTAACAGGATGGAAGACCGCACTTACCCTAGTGGTAACTTACCGCGCCCCGATGTGTTGCTAAAAGCAGCTGAGCAGGTGAGAATGGCTGCAAAACCCGGAAGGAAAACAACAGCAGGCGCCAGCCCCTGGCATTTAGTGGGCCCGCAACGCATCCCCGCAAATTTTAACGGTATTGGCAGGGTCAATTGCATTGTGCTGGCTCCGCAGGATACTTCCACCATTTTTATTGGTACCGCCTGCGGCGGGGTATGGTCGAGCCATGATGGTGGCAGTTCGTGGTTTTCCGCAACTGACAATTTTCCGTCCCTGAGCATCGCTGATATCGCTATAAATCCCAAACACATGGATACTATCTATGCCGCTACAGGCGATGGGTATGGCTATGAAAACGGGGGCTACAACATTTTTTGGGGCGGCTTGTACTCTGCCGGCGTTATGCGCAGCACTGATACCGGCCATACCTGGGCGCCAACCGGCCTGAGCTACCTGCAATATAATAATGACATGATACAGCGTTTGCTTATTCACCCGCGTAACACTAATATTCTAATGGCCGCCACAAGGAATGGCCTGATGAGATCAACCGACGCTGGCGCCACATGGACTAATGCAGCGGCAGGGCATATCTTTTCTATGGCATTCCACCCTACAGACGCTGATACGGTGTATGCGGTGGACTCTGTGAACCTTATTGTATCTTACAACGCCGGTGCTACCTGGACTGTAAGGTACGCCGGCATAAATGCCAGTGCCGATCGTTGCACCATTGGTGTTTCACCGGCATCACCCAACAGCATTTGGGTATTGAACAACGCCGAGCAGGTGCTGAGGTCATATAACTATGGTTTTTCATTCGCAGCAACAACTACATCGCCGGCTGCTACCGCCTCATTTTACGGTTATTATGATAGAGTGCTTGCTATTTCCCCGGTTGATTCTAATTTAATTTATGCTTTCGGGAAGAACATGGCTCGCTCTACTAATAACGGGGTTACCTGGTCAGTACTGGACAATACCCATAAAGTGCATGTTGATTTTCACGCGGCTACAATCAACCCCCTTCGTCCGCAAACGATTTACTGCGGCAATGACGGTGGCATTTCTGTTTCTTATAATGGCGGCGGCAGCTGGCGCAATCTCGGTGACGGCCTTGTTATCTCCCAGGTATACAGGGTAAGCGCCTCAAGGCAGGATCCTTCAATAATGCTTGCCGGTCTGCAGGATAACGGTACTTTTGCTAATGATGGTTCTGCCTGGTGGGAAGTAACCGGCGGTGATGGTATGGATAATGCCATAAGCCCTGTAAATGACTATG
>JACMPD010000192.1 GCA_014377675.1 Taibaiella sp. | reverse complement strand
TTCATAAATTCTACTTTTATAGGCCCCACATAAGGCAATAGTTTTGATGACCCATCAGCCAGCTGAGCTTCCTTTTGGTGAAGTTCTTTTAATCCTAATTGATTAGCAACATGCTGGGTAATACATAAATAGGTTGCGCCACTGTTAACGAGGCAGTTGACATTAACAGGCATACTGCCTTGCAGTACCGGGTTTGACAATTGTATTTCAGCATAAACTAAGCCCATAATATTTAAATATAATTTAATTCTATTTATGGTGTAATTACATTAACAGCGTTTGCAAAGGTTTCTACAAACCGAACTACAGCATTAACTTCTTCAGCGTCAATAAGATTTTTTCGCTGGTTGAAATAATCCCAGTCAGACTCATGGCTAATTTTATTTCGTCTGTCAATAATCAAACTTAACTCATCTTTTATTTTTTTTGCATCAACATGCATAATTCCTTCTAATTTTGACCAAATATTTTTAATGTTAATGACTTCAAATATGTTTTCAATGCTTCTCTGCGATTGAAAAGATTCAGTTTTTTGCATCTTACGCACTTCATCGTGCAGAAATTTTCGTTTTTGATCATCGGAAAAAGCATTTTCCAGATCTTTAATTAGCTGAACCGAGATTTTTATTTTATCAAATTTTACATTAAAATTACCTGTACCTAAAAATCCCTCTACAATTTCAGTTCTATAAAAATCATGCAGATAATTATCTAATGCACTAACTGATAAAACGATAACGGCCCTTAATAGTTCATCAGCTTGATTCTTTAGTAACGGGAATGTTTGTATCAAAATTTTATGTATTGATAACAAGCTATCAACGGAAGCAATGTTATTGATAAAACTATCATGTGCAAAATTATTGCTTGCCATTAGCGTTTATAAGTTTTATTACTTTTTGATAAAATTCGTTAAATAAGATGTCAACGTCCTCAATTGACATCTCTTGGTTGTCCCTTACGTTACCTGTATTGTTTGTATCCTCTGCTGTTAAACAAAAAATAGGCTTACATACTCTATGCGAAATTTGCTGAAGTGTATTGAAGCTTTTTATATTAGAGAGCCTGTAATTACTATCGGTTACAGGTAAAACAATTGAGTTTTTAGCCAAACTTGGAATCAAAGATTGTTGTATCTCTTCGTCAAGGTCATCAATCATCGCCTGTACTGCTCTGGCAGGTTTCTTATACTTAGTGTTAAAATTATTTACAGTATATCCTAGAAATTTTAATTGGAAATCCGGTAATGGATAGACTGAGTCTTTAAAATGGTCTTTTGCTTTATTGTACCAATTAGCCCAATTCGGCAATACCTGTGACAATGATTTGATAGCTTGTTTTGAAAAATAATCAACACCACATGGTATAATGAAATAATTTGAAGAAAAAAGGAGCGTTTGGTTAATAGAACTTAAGCCTGGATTTAAATCAATAAAGACATAATCAATCTCATAATTATCAGCGCACTCAGAAATAAGCTTATAAAATGACCCAGGCAGATTGGTCATTGTAAGAAATGTTAGGTTGAAATTTACAGCTACGCTTAACTGGGTTTCGTATTCTGTTAATTCAAAGGAGCCTGGCAGCAAAAAAAGGTTTGGGTTATTTCCAACCACAGGGCAACTAATAGCCTCAATCAACTTAGGTCGCGCCTCAAATGCGGGCGCTAAACCCGATTTTATATTATCTGTCGGATGATTTTCGTAATGAGATGCAAAAGCTTCCTCACCTAATGATAAAGTAGAGAGATTACATTGCGAGTCGGCATCAACCATCAGTACTTTATGCCCATTCTGGGAGAATTTCCAGGCAAGATGATATAAAATCGTTGTTTTTCCGACTCCACCTTTATGATTAAAAAATGTAATAATATTAGTCATGCTCCTCAGTTAATTTCAATTAAAAATATGTAATCTTAAACAGCTAAAGGTCTCGCATCAGCATAGTGCGCTATCCCAAAATTCCTTTTCTGAGATTCTTCAGGGTTTTTAACATGCCATTCAAACTCATCACGGAAGTGCCGTATAGCCGCAGCCACAGGCCATGCAGCAGCATCACCCAGAGGGCATATAGTGTTGCCTTCTATCCTGCGCTGTATATCCCAAAGCAGATCTATATCGCTCATTTTGCCGTGGCCATATTCCAGGTTCTTCAGTATTTTGTACATCCAGCCGGTGCCTTCACGGCATGGGCTGCACTGCCCGCAGCTTTCATGGTTGTAAAACCGGGCAAGTGTCATGGTATGCCTTACAATGCACTGGTCTTCATCAAGCACTATAAACCCGCCTGAGCCCATCATGGTGCCGGTAGCGAAGCCGCCGTCAGAAAGGCTTTCGTAATTCATATAGCGGGTTTCGCCCTTCGCTGTTTTAAATAAGAGGTTAGCCGGTACTATAGGCACTGATGAACCACCCGGTATACAAGCCTTCAGCTTTTTGCCCTTGGGTATACCACCGCAATACTCATCGCTATAGATAAACTCCTCTACCGAGCAAGTCATATCTATTTCATATACGCCCGGCTTATTTACATTTCCACAAACTGAAAGTAGCTTTGTACCTGTGCTTTTGCCTACACCTATTTTTACATATTCATCACCACCCATGGCTATAATAGGCACCACGGCAGCAATTGTTTCCACGTTATTCACCACTGTAGGCCGCATCCATACGCCCTGTATGGCGGGGAATGGCGGCTTCATGCGGGGGTTGCCCCGCTTGCCTTCCAGCGACTCAATAAGGGCGGTTTCCTCACCGCATATATAGGCACCGGCACCGCGGTGTACATATATTTCACAGTCAAAGCCTGACCCAAGTATATTTTTACCCAGCCAGCCATTGTTTTTAGCCTCGGCTATTGCCTGCTCCAGTATATCTGGTATCCAGGCGTACTCACCACGTATATATATATAGGTGCGGTTGCTGCCCAGCGCGAAACTGCTGATTAGCAGTCCCTCAATAAACAAATGCGGATGAAACTCCATGAGATACCTGTCTTTGAAAGTACCAGGCTCTGATTCATCAGCGTTACAAACCAGGTGGCGCGGCACGCCTTCAGGTTTAGCCAAGAAACTCCACTTCATACCTGTAGGGAAACCGGCACCGCCCCTGCCCCTGAGGCCGCTTTTTTTCACTTCTTCCACTATGTCAGCGGGAGACATTTTAAATGCTTTTTCAGCGGCTGTATAGCCACCATGCTTGCGGTAGGTATCATAATAGCGGATACCTTCAATATGATCGTGCTGTAATAAAAGTTTCTGTGCCATAAACTCAACCCGCCACGCGGGCCTTTTTTTAACTCAAATGTTTATCTAAAAATATCTTTAACTCATTCAAAAGCGGATTATTAATCACATCAAAGTTCCAGATTCCTTCTTCTAAAAAGTCGCGGTTAGGATCTTTTATTTTATCTTTTTCTTTTTTTGTTGGTCCATGCAAGCATTCCAGGTACAAATATATCTTAGACTTTTTTGCCGGAATAGTATATTTTTCAGATACACCTTTTACACATTGTTCAAACCCTTCCCAGCAACTGAATATTCCTTTATGTTCCGGGTGTATGCATGTTTCCAATAAACTTTCTATTGTACCTTCTTTTTCTTTTTTATCGGTAAATAAAAAACACTGAAATTTAATACCTAACTCAGATTTTAATCCCTCTAACCATGACTGCCGGGTTTCTATTCCACTATCTATTTCGTAATAATCTGAATCAAAGATTACCAAATTATTGCCCCCGTTTCTTTTGCCATTGTTTATTTCCTGTAGAGTAGGCACAAATTTATGAAGCCGGTCCTTACCATTTATATTAATAATAATTTGAGGTAATTGTTCTTCATTTAAAGATATATCATAAAACAATTTCAGCATATCCCTTATAAAAACCTGGTCGGCCTTCCCTTCTACAAATATTCTGTGTTTTTGAAGTATGTTGTCCAAGCTTACCATAGTTTTCCTCCTCTGATGTTTATCCCGGAATCTAAATATGCTTCAAGTTGGCTATGATTGAATGTTGTTGCTATATGTTTATTCGTTTTTTCTTCTATTGTTACCTCTTCAAGTTCTATTAACCTAAGGTCGCCTGTTATTTCCTTCATTTCTTCACCAGCTTCAGCAAATGCTTTTATACAATCCATACTGTGTGTAGTAGCAAAAATCTGAGTGCCTGTTTGCCTAGAAAGTTCAAAAATTGCCTTCCATTGGTCTTTCATTTTTAGGTAGTGAACACCTGTATCAATTTCATCAATCATTATGCGGGTATCACCTATTTTGCCAGTAAATAGTATAGTCCATACATATCTAAAGAATTTCTGAAAGCCATCACCAAATGTAGTTAGCGGCTGGTATTTATTATCACTGTTTGTAGCTATTGCATGTAGTCTTTCCCTTCCAAACGGGAGAAAATCATAATCTAAAATACCGTCAATCATTACATTTAGGAATTTTATTATATTTTTCTTGTCCGCGTAGTCAAAGGCACCATTACCAGTACTATGTGTTTCAGTTGCCCTCACGAACTGCTCATAACCGCGTATATCTGAACTGTATGGTGTATCTATTCCAATATAAGGCCAATAGGTAGGTAAGCTTTTTATTTCTTTATCGTCATAATATAACCACTGAAGCTCGTCTATTACACCATTCTTGCTAAAAACAACCCAGTCTTTTACGTTTGATATATTGTATTTATCTTTACGGCAAAGTAATTCACGTTCGTTAAGTTGTTCAATTGACTTATATCTGATTCCGATTTCATTAATTATGCCTAATGAATTGATGTATTTACACACCAGTTCTCTGGATAGATCCTTTAAAATATAATTGAGAAAATTTTCTGCGGGAAAAGTAATTTTATCTGTATTTATATTTTCAGGATTAATATGTATGCCGCGATAGAATAACGTCTGGTGCAAATACGTTATCCATCTCAAATTATCTTCGTTGAATAAGAGTGCTTCTAACAACGTTGTCTTACCCACATTATTATCCCCGGTAATAAGATTAACCTGCCCAATGTTGTCAACAACCAGGTGGTCAAATTTCTTAAAATTACTTATCTCAAACCGTGTGATGCAACTATCATTCATACTTCTGCTTTTCCTATTTTAAGGGTGCGCTTTGCCTTGCAAACAACTCCCAATTCTTATTTTTCCATACCCAAACCTGCAGCACCTTTAGCTTAAATTCTTGATCTTTACCTGTAAGCAAAGCTTCAATATTACTGGTGGTCCGTACTGCGGCAGTATTGCCATCTATTTTTATGTTCCGTTCGGTATGTCTTATGCCCAGGTACACCAGTTTGTTGTTATACAAATCATCTTTCATTTCCTGCTTGGTTTCGGTCCAGCCGTTGCTGTGTCCATATAGTATACTGTCACTAACCAGCCTGTTAAGCGTTACTGTGTCACGGTCCAGCAATGCCTTATCAAAGATTTTAAGTGTCTTTTCCAGCATTTTAACATCAGGCTGCTGGGCCATAGCATGTCCACAGGCAAGCATCAGTAACAGGCTAAAAATAACTTTCATGCGTATATGGAAATTTTATTAACTCTTATCAATTATCAGCATATAATCTTCCATTGGGTCAAAGAAAAAATCGCTCCAGCCTGTTTTATGGCTGTCGCGCTCCTTCTCATCAGGAAAGCCCGTATGTTTTAACGTAACCACAGTTCCGCCATATTTATCCGCTTTAAGTGCATAGTGCACTTCAGAGGGCAGGGCGGGCTCGGCCCAGTCCGTTGTTTTCCAGGTATAAACCAATTCGTCCGCTCCGGTTGTTAACACTTCACCGTATACCCAGCTATCAAACAACTCCATCCTGCCGCCGGGCTTGTTTTCAAGTACAGCTTCTCCGCCGCTCCACTTCCTTATCAGGGCAGCGTCCGTTAGCAGCTCCATCACCCTTGCGGGCTTGCCTGATAACCTGAACTCAAGATTTAAGTCGAAACCCATGGTAAATTGTTAGGTATTAATTTTTAGACTGGGCGGTAAGCTCATCAATAAGTGCGTCAACTTTCTCTTTCGTAAGGTGTTCTTTAAAGTACTTGCCCAGCTGCATCATAGGTGCATAGCCACATGCCCCCAGGCATTCGGCCGGCTTTAAAGTGAATAAGCCATCAGCGGTCGTCTGCCCTTCTTTTATATCCAGCTTCTGCTTTATGTGCTCAATTATATCGTCGCTGCCGTTGAGCATACAAGGGCCGGTACGGCATACTTCCAGCACATGCTTGCCTACAGGGTGGGTATTAAACATGCTGTAGAAGGTGGCTACTTCATACACTTCAATAGGGAGTATATGTAATATTTCAGCTACATAGTCCATCACCGGCGCATCAAGCCAGCCACCAAATTCATCCTGCGCCATGTGCAGCAGCGGGATCAGTGCGCTTTTCTGCTTGCCCTCAGGGTAGCGGTCTATTATCTCCTGAACTTTTACTAATTGTTCCTGACTAAATTTTATCATTGAAAGACTAATTAAACTGTTTTAAATGGTAAATAGAATTGCAGGAGAGTTTAAATAACTCACTTTCCTGCCAGGGAATTCTACTTAACTTATTTGCAATAACATTTCTCTTACCTTCTCTATACATCTTACCAAAAAAAACATATTTTATCGGTGGAATGTTTGCATTAATAGCACCATGTTCTTTTACCATAGCCAATAAATACTGTACAAATTTACCAGTATTTTTTAGTTGTGTTTTCATTTTTCCTTCATTATTACTTTTGAGTTCACAAACTAAAATAACAGTGTCAGAAACTATCACATAATCACATATACTTATTTGTTGTCCACTTTTATAAATGGTATTAATAACACCCTCTGTAAAATCTTTGTAATCAGTTTTTACAATTACATATGTACCCTTTATTTCAATATCCAGGCACTCTGCTTCTCCTTTAATTACCTTCCCACTAAAAAGAAGTTTTTCGTTTAATAAGGTCGCAACGCCGTTTACATAGCTCATATCTAATCTTCAAATAAAGTCCAATAAATATCGTTTGAAGCATTATTTAGCTTATTTATTTCTTCATGTATTGTTGCTGCTTCCATTCCTGCTGCCGTTACTTCTATTGCTGTAGCAGTATGGTTTTTAAATAAGTATGCTCCCACCCTGTTATGATCTAAAACTTCTGTTTCTTCATATTCATACTTTTCTCTCATCGCCAAAGT
>JACMPD010000020.1 GCA_014377675.1 Taibaiella sp. | reverse complement strand
CCGAAGGGAATAATACAAGCCACGAGCACTTTCCAGGTGGTTGTTCTGTATTTCCAAGCCTGCTCCACGCCTACGCTCAGGGTGCTAAAAAGGAACAGCCAGCGGCAGAGCTTGTTGCCCTAATCATAACCAAGGGCTGATTTTGAATTACCTTCGGGCCATAATAAATATTTCAATTTTAAATTATTTATTTTAATCGTAATCATTTTTGCTGAATAGCCCCAGCACGACAGAAATAAGCGCAAGTACAAGTAAGGTATGAATTAAGTTGCCCGCAGGCCTAAAGTAGAAAAAGCCGAGCAGCCAGCCAAAAACGAGGATAACAGCGATGAGATAGAGAAGGTTGCGCAAAATCATAGTGAGTAAAAGTAAGTTACTGGAACGAATTTAGTGTAGGAATGGGAAACGCTGTGACTTTAATTTTTGTATTTGGCGCGGTATTTGCATATTTTAAAAATACCATGAGCTGGTTCACCAAACTTTTAGATAGAATAAACGGCACCGGCGGCGGCGTTAAAGCCACGAATGAAAAAGATAAAATACCGGTGAATATATTCGCCGGTATGGAGGGCGTACGCTTTGGCCGTTATAGCGACAATAATAAAAGAAACCGGAAGGCACAGTGTTGGTACCAAGCGGAAACCTACTATAAAGAAAAAAAATACAATGAGGCGGTCGCTTCATTTTTCGAATACCTCCGCGATGATGCTAAAGACAATGTACATTTTTACCCGGGCGATAAAGGGTTTACTTTTGACCTAATACAGGGTTCAAGGCAGGTAACCGGTGCCGGCAGCAACGGCAATATAACCGCCACAGCGCGGATAGTGGTAATGGAAGAGCAGAACCTGGCCGCTATGCGCCGCCTGCTGGATATGAATTATAACCTGCAATATACGCGTACAGCCATTGATGACGACAACCATATATGTATGATTTTTCAAACAGATGTGGCTTCCGCATCACCTGAAAAATTATATTTCGCTTTAAGGGAGCTGGCGACAAAAGCAGATAAACTGGATGACCTGCTGCTGGCCGATTTCAGGCAACTAAAGCCTGCAGGAAACGACCTTACCACCCCGCTCACGGAAAGTGAGCTGAACCTGAGGCTGCGTTACCTGCACAACTGGGTAGCGGAAACGCTGGCTTTGGGAGATGCACAAAACCAGGACGCTTTTTCAGGGGCCATAGCTTATCTACTGGCCGGTGTGGTATACCGGATCGACTTTCTACTTATGCCGGAGGCGAAAATGCTTGCGGAGCTGGAGCGAATATCAGCCCTTTACTGGGACAAAAAAGATGAAGTTACTCTGGTGGAACGCAACCAGATGCTGCGGGCGGCAATTGCTAAACTCGGCGCCACAACAAAGGAGGAACTGGCAAAAAACATGTTTCACTCCAGGGCTACCTTCGCTATATGCCCACCTGCCAAACCTGACCGCATAAGAGATAATGTGTATACCGCAAATAAAGACGCCAAATGGTATATGGAAAATCTTTACCCCAATATAGCAGTGGCAATTGTAGAGTATGGTGTGCTCTACACGCATTTTATTTTCAGTATGCCGGCGGTGCTTACCAACCTCACCACAATTTTTATGGCCGTGCTGCACCCGGCGTTTTTTACTGATTGCGGCATGAAGATTGTACTTTATAATGCTGATGATAATAAATTCAGGGAGGAGGAAATAAAACAGGCGGTGGATGCGGCGCTTGAACCGTATACTGATAAATTCAGGAAGATGAAGTGGGACCATGGCAGGGTGCAGTATACCAGCTTGTTTGATTTCAGTATATCTTTCAGTGAGCAAATGGCTAACTTAAACCTTGAAACGAAACGCTGAACATGACCATACAGCAAACCATAGAGCTTTACCAGCACACGGTAGTGCAAATAGCCACCGGTACCGGTACCGGCACGGGCTTTTATCTGCATGACTATGACCTGGTAATAACTAACCAGCACGTGACCGGCTATAACCGTAAGGTGACGCTGAAAGTAAGGGGCCGGGATAAATGCCTTGCCAGCGTGGTGTTTATGGATGAAAAATATGACATAGCTTTCATAGTGCCGCCGATGGATATGAAGCCTTTGCCTGCATTAAAAACGGGAGACTACAGCCTGATGCATGACGGCGACAGCGTGGTGGCCATTGGCCACCCTTACGGGCTTAACTACACTGCTACGCAAGGCGTTATTTCCCGTGTTGACCGGCTGCAGCAGGGCATAAAATATATACAGATTGATGCCGCTATAAACCCAGGCAACAGCGGCGGGCCGCTGATAAACGCCGACGGGGAGATAGTAGGCGTGAATACCTTCATCATAAAAGGTGGAGATAACCTTGGGTTCGCGCTGCCTGTAAGCTACCTGAATGAAATGCTGGAGCAATACGCGCCGTACCGCGGGCAGCTGGCGGTGCGGTGCCCCTCATGCCTTACCGTAGAAACGGAAAAGAGCCTGAGCGATAACCAGTATTGCCCGGTGTGCGGGGCAAAGATAAAGTTCCCGGAGGTGGATGAAAACACGGAACACCCGGTATCAGGCATAGCCAGAACGATAGAGGAAATCCTTTCGTATATGGGGTATAATAGGGAACTGGCGCGCCTTGGTAAAAACAAATGGGAAGTAAAACACGGTTCAGCGAAAATAAAAATCGGTTACAACGCCAGCACTTACTTTATTATTTGCGACGCGTTTCTCTCCCGGCTGCCGGCTGACAATATAGTGGGGCTTTATACCTTCCTGCTGAAGGAGAACTTCAAAATGAATAAAATGTTTTTCAGCCTGAGCAAAGACAGTATAGTGCTCAGCAGCCTGACCTATGACCTCGGCATAACGGCTGAAACCGGCCTCGGCCTGTTCCGGGAACTGATGGAGCGCGCTGATTATTATGATGAGATCCTTATTACACGGTTTGGGTGCAAAGCGATAGTGGAGGAAACCTGAATGCAAAAGACCGCCCCTGTTTCAAGGGCGGTCTTTTGCATCTTAAGTTTTGTTGAATTAGTTTACAATAATTTTCTCGGTAAAGGTACTGCTAGCTGCATTAAGCTTTAATAAGTAAGTGCCTGCGGCTACATTGCCCGGGATGTATCTTCAATGATTATTAATCAAAAAACTATCGCCGGCTTTCGAGGTGATAATTACAGCTTCAGCTGGTCGCAGCAAAAGGTCATTAATGGCTTCCCAGGTGTGGCCGGGTATGTCTTCTATACTGCATACTATCTTTCGGGTATTGACCGGAATGGTAAAGTATATGCTATTGCGGAGCCAGTAGCCACCGCGGTTATCGGTGCTTTCTTTGGTGAAAGATTGTATTTTTTGCAGTGTGTTACCGGCGCTGTCCAGCAACTCCAGATCGCAGATCGGGCTGTTATAATCATCAGTTGACACCCTGAACCAGCATGAAAATTCGTATAGCTGCGTGCCTCGTGGCTGCACTGTTACAGCGGCAATTACAGGGTTTTGGCTTGTTGAATACTGTTTTCCTCCATAACCCGGGAAAGAAAATTTTTGCGGATCCGGCTCATCAAAGTGTTTGGCATACCATGGGCCCGCATACTTAATGCAGGTATCATTGGTAGTGGTAAGCGGGAGCTTTATGCTTTGGTGGTGCCTGTCACTGGCTTTCAGGCGGGCCGGGTAGCAGGCATAGGCATAGCAATGCGTGAAGTGCCCTATAGAGTCACTTGCCTGCAGCAAGTATTGCTGATCAGGGTTTAATACCTGGTCATCAAGCCTCAGCAGCAGGAAGGGCTTCTCATTGGGCAGGGTGTCCAGCATTGGTTTGTAAGTATAGGGGCCACCGGCTATTTTTACCTGGCTGAAGGCTATGGGCCATGAGGTGCGGGACATCATGCCATCAACCATGGGTAGGTGCAGTTGCAGGCTGGCTTTTATGCCCACTGCTATACCCCATGCGCTGGCGTTCTCATCGCTGCACACCCACAGCTTCTCAGAGCCGGTCTCAAAAAAAGGCAGCACCAGCAGCGCCTGGAAATCTTCCTTTTTATATTTGTGCTCCTGTAAAAACTGTAGCCAGGTTTGTTCATTGGCAGAGGTGAGTGTGTTGTAATTATCATACCCTGCATCAACGGCCCGGTGTGTTCTGGCTACATAACCGCTTGCTTCAAACGCCCACAGCCCCATGCCGCCCAGCAGTATAGTGTATGCCATAGCATTCTTATTGGCTGCTATATAGCGCGCATACCCGTGATAAATAACTACCGAACTATAGATGGTGATGACGTAATAAAATATCCAGTTAAAACGGCCGAGTGTCCGGAATTGCTTCAGCGTGGACACATAGTCGAGCAGCCACTCCATGTGCCATACAAAGGGTACCCCTGAGCTGAACACAAAGGCAGCGAATGCAACAAACAGCCAAACAGGGTCAATGCGGTGCAACGGCATTGCGGGGCTATCACCCCTGGTAGCGAAGCGGTTGCGCACTATTATACCTAATACCACAAGCAGCGTTATAATGGAGGTATGGCCAATGTAACTGCGCCCTTCTCCTCCATCGGCTATTTCACCGGGCGCTATGTGCGTGCCAATAAATGCCCATATGGGCGATGACGAGGATATAACAACATCTTTAAGGGTGGTGCAGTTGGCCAGTATGCCGTAGGGGGTTACGGGCCGGTTGAT
>JACMPD010000191.1 GCA_014377675.1 Taibaiella sp. | reverse complement strand
GCCACGTACGCTCTGCCCGGGTTGCTACATTCAGGCCATACTATTATATTGGCAGCAGAAGAAACATTACCCTGAAGCGCCACAATAATGAGTATGCCATCTCCGGCACCAACGGACTCATTCTGCATCTTCGCGATCATCGCCGCATTGTCCTCGGCACCCGCCGCCCGCAGGAGCTCAGCCAAAAAATTAATAAGCTTGCTGCACAAGGCCTGCTGCCTGATTTCCGGGTGTTTTAGAAGTAACTTTTGTAGTATTCATCAATTCTACAAGCGGGAAAACTACGTAGATTACCCTTATATCCCGCCAAAACTACTGCTTTTATTATGGTTTTGGCGAAGTATAAAAGTCTATATCCCGCCAAAACTACTTTTTTTAGTATAGTTTTGGCGAAGTATAAGAGTTTATATTTCGCCAAAAACACCATTTTTTTAGTAGTTTTGGCGAAATATAATCGCTGCACTCATGGATAATATTATTGGCAGGGAGGAAGAAAAGTTGTTGCTGTCTCAAATTGAACAATCAGGAGAAGCAGAACTGGTGGTGATATATGGCCGCCGCAGGGTAGGCAAAACCTACCTTATCCGTAATGTATTTCAAAAAAAAATTGCCTTTGAGATTTCAGGAATCCATAATGCCACACTCAGGCAGCAATTAGCGAATTTTGCCGCCGCGCTCTCCGTTGCCAATGGTAATTTACCACTTGCCGCGCCTTTGAGCTGGAGCAATGCCTTTGAAATGCTGGTAACATATCTTACCCCGTTAGTACAAAAGAAAAGGCAGGTAATATTTATAGATGAGTTTCCCTGGATACAGACACCGCGTTCGGGTTTTATGCAGGCATTTGAAAACTTCTGGAATATGTGGGCAACACGGCAGAAAAACCTTGTGGTCGTAATTTGCGGCTCCGCCGCCGCATGGATGATTCAAAAAGTTATCAATAACAGGGGAGGTCTTCACAACAGAATTATAAGGCGCATCAGGCTTCTTCCATTTAACCTCGCTGAGACCGAGGCGTTTATGAAAAACAGGAACATAAACCTCAATCAATATCAGTTGCTACAACTTTATATGGCAATGGGCGGAATACCCCAATACCTAAAAGAAGTACAAAAGGGGGAAAGCGCCATACAGGCCATTGACAGAACCTGCTTTACGAAAGATGGCCTGCTGCACGAGGAGTTCAAAAATTTATTCCATTCACTTTTTGATGACGCTGCCCTGCATATTAATATTATCAGGGCACTTGCCGGGAAAAACGGCGGCCTTACTCGCTCTGAAATAATTGAGGTCTGCAGGTTCACTACCGGCGGAGGCACCACCCAAGTATTAGAAGATCTGACAGAATCGGGTTTCATCACCCCTTACATCCCCTTCAACCGCACCGCCAAAGACAGCATATACAAACTTACTGACGAATATTCACTGTTTTACATAAAGTTTATTGAAGAAAGGAAAGTCAATGGAGCGGGTACCTGGGCGGCCTTTTCGGTCAGCGCATCATGGAAAAGCTGGAGCGCGCTGGCCTTTGAAAGCATCTGCCTGAAACATACACCGCAAATAAAAAAGGTGCTGGGTATATCAGGCGTTTATACAAACTCATCAATGTGGCGATACCATCCTAAAACCGGGGAACAGGGCGCACAAATTGATTTACTGATTGACAGGCAGGACCAGTGTATTAACGTCTGCGAAATAAAATTTTCCGTCAGCCCGTACGAAATTTCAAAAAAATACATGGCCGAACTCGAAAATAAATTAGCTGTATTTCAAAGCCAGACGCATACACGGAAAATTTTATTCCTAACATTCATTACCACGCATGGTGTAAAAAACAGCAGCAGCTATACCGGGCTGGTACACAATGACATAACAATGGACGCATTATTTCAGTAATTTGCAAAAAAAGACGCATGACACCTTTCACCGAAACACAGAGAGAAAACCCGCTTGTTATTATAGCGATGGCAGCGCTCACTGTTTTGATCTGTGTGTGGTGCTTTCGTTTTATAGCAACCAGAGTAAGCCGCAACGCCGCTATCGGAGGTTGCCTTGGGCTGGCGCTCATTTTCATCCCGTTCCTCCTGTTTTTCGCTCAGCAACTCACAGTGCGTATTGATGACAACGGCATTGATTTCACCTATTTTTCAGGCATAATCGTCAGGCGCCATACTAACTGGGAAGACATTAAGTTCGCTAAAATAACCACATTTTCCCCTTATTATAACAGCGTTAGAACGCGTGGCCTCACCCTGAAAAGACATAACCATGAATTTACTATTTCCGGCACCACCGGGCTTCGCATAGTGCTTGCTGAGCGTAATTATTTCATCCTCGGCACCCGCCAGCCAGATGCAGTTAAAGAAAAGCTGAAGGAGGCCGTAGCCTCCCGCAAACTGACCGCGGATCAAATTTACTAACCTTAAATAAACTTTACGCTTAGCTGAATAAAAACGCTACATCGTCCTTTGTCATTTTCTTAATAAATCCTGCGTCTTCGGTCACCAGGTCGTTGGCCAGTTGTTTTTTGCGCTGTTGCAGCTGCACTATCTTTTCTTCAACAGTGCCCTTACAAATCATTTTATAGGCAAATATTTTATTGGTTTGCCCTATCCGGTGCGTACGGTCTATGGCCTGCTGCTCCACGGCGGGGTTCCACCATGGGTCAACAATATAAACATAGTCGGCGGCTGTAAGGTTAAGGCCCACCCCACCGGCTTTCAACGAAATGAGAAAAACTCTTATGGCGGGGTCATTCTGAAATTTATCCACGGCATCTCTGCGCTTCTCAGCCGGCGTGCTGCCGTCCAGGTAAGAATAGCTTACTTTTTCCTCCAGCAGCTTACCCTCTATCAGGTGCAGCATCTCGGTAAACTGGGAAAACACAAGCAACTTATGGCCGCCGGAATTTTCTGATATTTCCCGCATCAGCTCATCAATTTTTATGCTCTTGGTTGTGGTAACGTTATTGTCCTTCACCAGCTGGGGGCTGTCGCAAATCTGGCGGAGCCGTAGCAGGCCCTCCAACACATACATGCCGGCCTTGGCCATACCCACTTCTTCTATTTTTTTCAAAAGGCTGGTGCGGTAGTGTTCTTTATAGTCGTTGTACACTGCCTGTTGGTCGCGGCCCATTTCGCACCAAAGTATGGTCTCCGTTTTATCGGGTAGGTCCGTCGCCACCTGCTGCTTGGTGCGCCTGAGCATGAAGGGGAAAATAAGGCGGCGCAACTGCTCGCTTTTTTCCGTATCATTATTTTTATCAATCGGGTTAGCGAATTCAGATTTAAAAAAGTCTTTATTACCCAGCAGCCCCGGGTTTATGAAATGAAACTGAGCGAAAATGTCAAATGTATTGTTCTGTATAGGTGTACCACTCAATATCATGCGGTTCTTACTTTTGAGCAGCTGGAGTGCCTTATTGATCTGCGCCTCCGGGTTCTTAATAGCCTGGCTTTCATCAAGTATTACATAGTGCCAGCCAAATTTCATCATCTCCTCAATGTCATTGCGCACAATGCCGTAGCTGGTAATAATAACATCGTAGTCATTAAAATGCGCATCGCTAAATTCGCGCTCAATGCCATAATAAATATGATAGTTGAGTTTTGGCGCGAATTTCTGCAACTCGCTCTCCCAGTTATAGATCAATGATGTAGGACAAATAACCAGGTGCGTACCGCCCGGGTACTTCATTTTCAGGTATTGGAGGAAGGTAATGGCCTGTAAGGTTTTACCTAGCCCCATATCGTCAGCCAGGCACCCGCCCCAGCCCATCTCATCAAGCGTCTGGAACCATTGGAAGCCGCTGAGCTGGTAAGGGCGCAGTGTCGCTTTTATCTCTTTAGATGGCTTTACAGTTTTTATATCACCAATGTTGAGCAGCCGCAGTTTTTTATCGGCTATTTCCTTCAGTATCTCCTCATCATCAATCTGGGCGTGTAACTCGTCAATAAGGGTGTAGTGCATTTTGCTCACCCTGAGGGTGCCGTCTTTCTGCTCATCGCCCATCTTCATCAACATACCATATTGTGCCAGCCACTCCTCAGGCAGTACTCCAAAAGTGCCATCGCCAAGCGCAACAATATTCTGCCTGTTGAGCAACGCTTTCCTCAGCGTTTTCAGTGGCACCACCTGGTCGCCAAAAGTCACTTCAATCTTCATGTCAAACCAGTCAATACCGCTGCCCGCCTTCATTTCCCACTTGGGCTTGTTGGCGTTATACTTGTGCTTGTTCAGGTTTTGCATTCCCTCCACCCTTATACCGCTATCCAGCAGCTGCCTTACGGTTTCAATAAACCAGTTCTTCACCATCGTGTCTTCAAATGGCAGAAAGAAAGCACTGGTGCTCGTCTGCTTCTGAAACTTGGGGTGCAACATTTTTACGGCATTGAAAAACTGCCTTTCTGCATTTACATCTCGCTCAATACTTATATGTTTCCCCTCAGTTGTGGTGGTGAATATGTTTTCAGGCATTTGCTCATAGTCAACAACGTATTCGTTGTATTCATACTGCGGTTGTAACACCAGGAATTTATTCTCCTCTTCTTTCAGCAATACAAACGGCTTCATATCGGCCTGCATCTTTTCATTGCCAAGGCTGGCAGGTGCGTAAACTTTGTACCGGCGCTCCAGCAGAGGTATTATATTGCGGATAACCTCCGGCCTTGCCGATGAAGGTATTTTAATAAAACCATATGCAAACTGCCCGAGCATTTCAATATCTGAAAGCTCAGCGGGCATGTAGAGTACGTTATCAATTTCGGCGAGGAAACCATTGTGAAGCGTTACGTCAGTGGGCATGACTACTTCGCCGTTGAGCTCATATTGAAGGCGGAATGTGATCAGCTTTTCATCTTCAGTCACTTTAAAACTAAACTGCAGGCGTTCTCTTGACATACCCACCGGCTTTATATTACCCGTGCTGAAGCTCCCTGAGCGCAGGATGCAGATGTGCGGCTGATCAAGCAGCAACGGCCACATCTTCCAAATCACTGAAACGTAGTACCGTTTCAGTGCCTTTACACCGTCGTCATTCAGGTTGTTCCAGTTGCTGGCCACATAGTGCGCCAGGTAGGTATGGCCCTTGCCAATAAGGTGCTGCCTTACCTGCTCATCAGTAAGCGATAGCAACAGTGTATACAGCTCATCGGGAAGGTCTTTGAGCAGGGCGTGGTTGTCATTCTGGTGAATTGTAAGTTTTTTATATGTAAATTTGTCGGCTTTTACTGAGACCTTCATGGGCTCGAGCTCAAAATCGATCTTGAAGTGTTTTGACGTGAGGTTGAAGACAAAACCAGGTACAAAATCAATAAATGTGGTAAAAGTCTGCGGACGCCCGCCGGCACGCTCCGTGCTTCCAATTACATTTTTAAGTGTCTTTACGCCAGTAGTTACGTCAGCGTTCCAAAGCCATGCCGGAGGCTTCACCGTCATGTTGCCCCAATAATCATTACTGAAAATAAAATCTTTCGACTCAGGGTCATTCATTGTTAACCCATACTGCTTCAGCAATAAATTTTTTTCCCGCGTTACATCTTTATATTGTACGTAAAACGACCGCCCGTTTACTTGATTGATATATTCAAAAGCAGCCTTAACATGGCTGCACATTTGGGTAGCTTCGCTACAGTTACATTGGTAATAGAATGCATCTTGTTGATCATATCTAATAGCTGATGTAAAAATCTTAGCCTTATCCTGCTGATACTGAAATGTATGCTGCACCCGCTCTTTATCAAATTGCAGCAACTTTACTTTCTTAACCAATGTCCAGGAGGATGCTCCGTTAAAATTATTATATATAGCCTGGAAAATCGCTTGTGGCAAACTATTAAACACCTTCCAGGTCTCTTGCGTTGGCAGCGGAATAGGGTTGGCGCCAATGAAAGGTGTTATATTTTTTATTGTCTTATCAGGTATAGGAATTGGTTGATTAGCGGCAGGCAGCGAAAGTTCGCTGAGGGGTAGGTCTGATCCCAATTTTTTCGCTATTTCCTGAAAGGAAATAGCATGAATTTTATTTAAAATATAAATGATACTAATGGGTACATGGGCGCACGTCTCATCCAAAAGACCTCCAAACAGGCAGCTGCAACTATAGTCAATGTAGCTTGCTTTAACATCTATTTTCACTGTACATTTTGCACTATTTCGGTCGCCTTCAGGTACGTTTAATGTATATAAGGTTTTAGCTATCGACTTTATCACTATCTCCCCCTGGAGACTGATGTATGAACTCAAAAACCCCTCATCCGCATCATCATAAATATCCAACAGCACATCTAATAAAACATTTTGCTCTTTTGCCATGCGCAAATTTAATTCCTGCTGGTGATTTGGGAAGACTTATTCCGAACTAAATTTCAACAGGCAATTAACATATTCAATAAAATTTGTAATTTGGCCGATAAAATTCACTTTCAAATATCAGATTATGAAAATCATAGCAGCCATAGCATTCCTGTTTTTATCTCTTGCCGGTTACAGCCAGGACATAAAATTTAAACTGAACGGACCAAAGCAAAAGAAATGGATCGGGCAAAGTATTTTCAACGGCGGGAGTGAAGAAAACTTCACCAACCTCACGTTTTACCGGACGATGAAGGTGGCAGAAGAAAACCGAAAATACAATACCAAGGCAAAACCCCAACCGTGGAGCCTGGTAAGCGGCGCGTATCTGAACGACGATAATATAGTAGTAAACATTGGTGACAGGCAGTACCGCACGGAGTTTTCGCAGACCAACAACGGAAAGGAGTTACTAACGCTGACACTGATGACAACCCGTGAGGAAGAGCCTGAAATAATAAAGACATATTAAGCAGAATAGAATACAGAGATGATACAAAGCGATTAGAGCGCAAAAAGTAAAAATTCGGGTTTAAAACGCATTTTTCCGTAATTTTACCGCAGTATATGGTAAAGATTGGAAATATAGAGTTGGGGGAATTTCCTTTGCTACTCGCCCCAATGGAAGATGTGAGCGACCCTCCCTTCAGAGCGGTATGTAAGGAAAATGGGGCTGACCTGATGTATACCGAGTTTATTTCATCAGAAGGACTCATTCGCGATGCCATGAAGAGCAGGCAGAAGCTCGATATTTTCGATTATGAAAAACCGATTGGCATACAGATTTTCGGAGGCGATGAGGACGCCATGGCACTCTCCGCTAAAATAGTAGATACTACCGCCCCTGACCTGCTAGACATTAATTTTGGCTGCCCGGTAAAGAAGGTAGTGTGCAAAGGTGCCGGTGCGGGTGTGTTAAAAGACATAGAACTGATGGTGCGCCTTACCAAGGCGTGCGTGCGCAGCACCAAACTGCCAGTTACCGTAAAGACCCGCCTCGGCTGGGACAGCAATACCAAAAACATAGAAGAGGTAGCCGAGCGTATGCAAGACGCCGGCGTACAGGCCCTTACAATACATGGCCGTACACGTGCCCAGCTTTACAAAGGGGAAGCCGAATGGGAACTGATAGCCGCGGTAAAAAACAACCCCCGTATTCACATACCAATCTTCGGTAACGGAGATATTGATAGCCCCCAGAAGGCCCTGGAGTACCGCAACCGGTATGGCGTCGATGGCATAATGATTGGCCGGGCAGCAATAGGCTACCCATGGATATTCAGGGAAATAAAACACTACTTTGCCACAGGCGAGGTATTAAACCCGCCAACAATTGAGGAGCGACTGTATGCTGTAAAAAAACACCTGTACGGGGCACTGAAGTGGAAAGGCCCCAAGGTAGGGATACTGGAGATGCGCCCCCACTACGGCAGCTATCTAAAAGGTCTCAGCCATGTGCGGGAGTTCCGCACAAGGCTCGTGAGCACTGAAAACCTGGAAGAACTAGAGCAGATTTTTGAGGATATAGCTGCGTTTTACAGTAATGAAATGATGGGGGTGGTCTAAGCAGTCAGTCACCGGAGGTAACATAATGAGATTCAAAAAACCATAAACCTACCAGGTAACTGCCGTTTTTTCATCAGTCAATTCCGCCCTTTTCTTTCAAAAAGCCAGGCGAGAACCTAGGTTTAAGGAGGCGAACCATCTGAAGAATTACAGAAAGTAATATAAGACCCATACCTATGAAAAAGCCGCTTTTCAATTCTTTGTTTTCATTGTACAACAGGAATGCGAGCGCAACGCCATAAACCGGCTCCAGGTTTACTGAAAGCGTGACGGTAAACGATGATAATTTGCGCAGTGCAGTAAGAGCCAGCGACTGCGCCCATACGGTGCAGCAAAGGCTGAGGATAACCAGCCACAGCCAGTCGTTATGCAATAAACCCTGGTAAGTGAGCGGTGAGCCATGCGGCAAAAAACGTGTCTCCGGGAAATAGATAAACTGTAGCGGCAGCAACAGCGTAACAAAAAGCCATCCTGTTGACATTTCATAAAAGACCATGGTACGGGCCGGGTAGCTGTTCGCAATACGCTTGTTGAGCACAGTAAAAACGGAGCTGAGGATGGCCGCAATAACGCCGAATAAAATACCTATGCTGAATAACTGCTGAAACTGATATATAAAATATACACCGGCTAAAGCGACAAGCCCAAGCAGTACTTCTTTCAGGTCGTATTTTCCTTTATTCACCAGGGGATCGAGCAGAGAGGTGAAAACGCTGGCCGTGGAGAGGCACACCAGGGCGATAGACGCGTTGGCAAACTTTATGGCGCCATAGAATGCCACCCAATGCAAGCCCATAAGGCAGCCAACCAGCACCAGCTGCAACATGTCACGCGGAGCCACCTTTACCCACTGCCGCCGCCAGGTGAGCAATGCGCCTACTATTAAAAAGGTAAAAAGCATTCTGTACCACACCAGTACAGGCGCATCAAGATCGATAGCACGACCCAGTACGCCGGTAAAACCCCATAAGAGCACCGCCAGGTGCATTTGTATCAGTGCTTTTTTCATGTTTGCTTATACTGCAAACATAATAGAAATACGCGCAACAATTTTGAGACAAGTAAATGGAAGACAAATTAATATATAAAGGACTAATAACGCAGTCATGACGCACAAGAGTATCAATTTTATGAAACTAAAACAGGGCGGGCTATATGCAGCGAAAAAAAATATTTTCTTAAAAAAAAGAAACTGCCATACATTACCCGAAATAACTAATTTTGTTAGCGG
Source organism: Taibaiella sp. (assembly GCA_014377675.1). Taxonomy (GTDB): domain Bacteria; phylum Bacteroidota; class Bacteroidia; order Chitinophagales; family Chitinophagaceae; genus Flavipsychrobacter. Next base: position 20,872 of record JACMPD010000191.1, on the reverse strand, counting down.
GTAAACAACATTAACAAAGCTATTTTTACAACTGTAAATGAATAATACATACACCGATCTCGTACACCAGACGTTCCATTTTCCACAGGAAGGCTTTGATACCAACGACAATAATACGCTTCTTTTTAACGGGGTGGATATACAGGCACTCATTGAAAAATATGGTACGCCATTTAAGCTCACCTTCCTGCCGAAAATAGGCATGCAGGTGGCCAAGGCGAAAAAAATGTTCGGGGATGCTATAAAGAAGCATAAGTATGAAGGAGAGTATTATTATTGCTACTGTACCAAAAGTTCCCACTTCTCATTTATAGTAGAGGAAACATTGAAGCATGGAGTGCACCTGGAGACTTCCTTCGTTTATGATATAGAGATAATAAAACAGCTCTATAAAAAAAGAAAGATAACCAAAGAGACGCGTATTATTTGTAATGGATTTAAAACCCGCGCTTATACCCGCAGTATTGCGCAGCTGATTAATGAAGGTTTTAAAAACGTAATACCCGTACTTGATAATAAGAATGAGTTTGACGACTACAAAAAATCGATCCGCTCAAAAGACCCGGTAAATATAGGAATAAGGGTGGCAACTGAAGAAGAACCTACTTTCGACTTCTACACATCGCGCCTGGGGATACGCAGCCGTGATGTGCTTGAGTTTTATGTAGATAAGATAAAGGGCAATGAGAAGTTTCACCTGAAGATGATTCATTTTTTTATGAACAAGGGCATAAAAGATGATGTCTATTATTGGAGTGAACTGACCAAAGTACTGAATCTGTATTGCCAGCTTAAAAAGATTTGCCCTGAACTTACAGCGCTCAACATTGGTGGCGGGTTACCAATTAAGCACTCACTGAACTTTGAGTACAATTACAATTACATGATCAATGAAATTGTATCTACAATAAAAAAAGTCTGCAAAAAAAACAAGGTGGATGTGCCCGATATTTATACCGAATTTGGCTCATTCACCATTGGCGAAACAGGAGCTGTAATTTACAGCGTACTGGATGAGAAGATGCAGAACGACCGTGAAATATGGTATATGATTGACAGCTCATTTATTACTACACTGCCCGATACCTGGGGCATAGGGGAGAAATTCCTGATGCTGCCGATAAATAAATGGGATAAAGAATATCAGGAGGTACACCTTGGCGGGCTTACCTGCGACAGCCATGACTTTTACACATCAGAAGAGCACATTAACGCAGTGTTCCTGCCCAAACTGGATAAAGAAAAGGAAAAGGAAAAAGTCTCCGACAAAGACAAACCGGTTGAGCCATTGTATATTGGCTTCTTCCACACGGGCGCATACCAAGATCAGTTGGCTGGTTACGGGGGTATAAAGCATTGCATGATACCCTCACCTAAACACGTAGTGATAGAATTTGACAAAGACGGTAATATGGAAGACTGGCTTTACGCTAAAGAACAGACACCGCAAAGTATGCTGAAAATATTGGGGTATATAAAATAGTGCAGGACTAAAATCCTCATCTCCTTTCACCTACTCCATTTTTGCCTACCTTCAAACAGGCAAAAATGGAGTGGAAAGATTGTTAACTGGCATGGCAAATAGCATCAGTTTGCGGACGATGTACATGCCACTACGTCATTGTAATTTCCACCATTTTCATTGCTTCAAGTGCCTCCCCTACAATAAAGAAACTGCCTGTTATCAGCAACGCATCGTCAGGCGACATTGCGGCGCGGGCGGCATCAACTGCTTCGGCTACTGAGGGGTAACCCTGGCCGTTTAGGCCGGCTTCGGCTGCCATTACCATAAGTTCAGCCACAGGCAACGCGCGCGGAATGGCGGCATTGCAAAAGTAATAGTCAGCATCTATAGGGAATAAAGCCAGCGCCTCGGCCACATCTTTATCGCGGACAAAACCTGCTACAACGGCTTTCTTCACCCCGGGCACCAACTGCCACTGCGCAAACACACCGGAAAGACCAGCAGTATTGTGGGCCACATCGCAAATAATGAAAGGGCGCTGTTGCAGTACATCCCACCGACCCATGAGGCCGGTGGCGGACTTTACGGCAGCTAGTGCGTCTATTGCCCCCTCAATCGTGATGTTGAAATTGCTGGCCTGTAGCAACTGCACGGCGGTGAGTACCGTTTTTATATTGTGCTGCTGGTAGTTACCTGTAAGATCGGTATATACGTCATACATTTTATAGTCTGCCTTGTTCACCGCTTTATAATGTTGTTGTGTGGCCGTTTGCCCCGTCCGCACCATCTCCCAGTGGCTTTCGGCGTAGTATAGCGGGCTGTTTTGATGTACAGAACGCTCAAAAAATACCCGCTCGGTTTCATCATGCTGTTCGCCTATTATTACTGGCACTCCAGGTTTCATTATTCCTGCCTTTTCTGCTGATATGGCTGCCAGTGTATCGCCCAGCAGGTCTTTGTGGTCATAGCTTATATTGGTAATAATAGATAGCAGGGGGGTAATAACATTAGTGCTGTCCAGTCGGCCACCCAGGCCTGTTTCAATAACGGCGATGTCCAAACCGGCTTCAGCAAAGGCATCAAACGCCATAGCCACTGTTATCTCAAAAAAAGAAGGACTTGTCTCTTCGATCAATTGTTTGTGCCTGGCTACAAACTCTACCACCCACTGTTCTGATACAGGGATGCCATTTATCCTGATCCGTTCCCTGAAGTCAACAAGGTGGGGAGACGTATAGAGACCTGTTTTATAACCAGCCTTCTGGAAAACCGCGGCCAAGGCGTGGCTTGTGCTGCCCTTCCCATTGGTGCCGGCTATATGTACCGATTTAAATTTGTTTTGCGGATCGCCCAGAGCGGCGCACATTTTTATAGTATTGGAAAGGTCGGGTTTCAGCGCCGCTTTACCAATGCGTGAAAACATGGGGAGGCGTGCGAATAAGTACTCTAGAGTATCGCGGTATGCGGCATTCACTGTCATAAATATACTTAACGGGCTTTAAATACTATGGTTACATCACCAAACTGCTGCGGCTCGGTGCCGGTGCTTTTGCTGAACCTGGCTTTGTTGAGCTTATCGAGCGCCAGCTTTGTAAGCTCCTGGCTTGAAGAACTCTTCACAAACTTACTCACAATATTGCCGTCACGGTCAACGGTAACATGTATCACCACCTTGCCACCTTCGTGAAACTCGGCTTCAAACCGATCAGGAGCAATAGAGCGGCCGCCAAGGTTGTGGCCAATACCGCCATTGCCGGTGTAATTTGAAGCACCGGGAGTGCCGCCGGGTACACCCTGGTCTCCCGGGCCCGTGGTAATGCCTTCGCCGGTGCCGGCAACGTTTTGCTGGGCGCTGTTGCCCCCCTTTCCGGTGCCGCCCTGGTATACGTAGCGCGGGGTTGGCGCGGGAGTGGTGGCGTGCTCAGCGCCGGTGACAGGCTTTGCAGTATTTTTTAGTTTCTCTGGATTACTGATATCCGTCGCATCAGGCGCGTCGCTCCGAACGATATCTTTGGGTAGTTCGGCTTTCTTTGCCATGTCTTTGTACTCCACCGTGGCACTGTAGGCGGAAGGGTCTTCCGTTTTCTGTGGCTGGCTGGTGCCGCTGCCATTGTCGCTGGTGCCCAGGTTTACTTCCAGGCCACTTCCCATATCCACGGTTTCTTTCAATGGCACAGAGTACTGTAGCAGAAAAAACAACAGGAGCAGCAGCGCATGCAACCCTATTGTCCAAGACATGGCTTTATAATTAACGGGCGGTTGCGGTGCAGTAGCGGCTATCATGGTGAGTAATGAATAATTATATGCCGGAAGAATTGCTTCCCGGTGGACTAAAATTACAGAAAATGCATTAATAAACAGAAACGTAAACAGCGTTTTAAAATTGTGAGGCGACTTTAACTTTTCGGCAACTGTGAAAAGCAGTGCATTGATGAAAAAACACAGAACGGTTTTAATTTTTGAACGCCGCTTTTTACCATACTATTTTTTACCTTTGGGATAAATACAAACAGATAATTATGCCTTCTTTTGATATCGCCAGTAAAGTTGATTTGCAAACATTAGATAATGCAGTAAACATATGCAAAAAAGAAATTGATAACCGTTTTGATTTTAAGGGAACACATGTATCTTTTGAATTAAATAAAAAGGACATGACCATCGCCATGGAAGTGGAAACTGACATGAAACTACAGCAGCTTGAAGATATTTTAATTACAAAAGCCATGAGACAGGGCCTGGAAGCTAATTCATTTGACCTCAGCAAAACCCCCTCAGCCAATGGCAAATATGTAAGAAAGACAATACCTATTAAAAATGGCATTGATAAAGACTACGCCAAGAAAATAGTAAAAATAATAAAGGACAGCGGCCTTAAAGTGCAGGCGGCCATAATGGATGACGTGATAAGGGTGACCGCCAAAAAAATTGATGACCTGCAAGATGTGATACAGCTTTGCCGCACATCAAACATTGACCTGCCATTACAGTTTATTAATATGAAATCGTAATAACGTTTACAGTTTCTGCAGTGTAATCAAATTCAGCCTGTTAACTAATAAACGCCAACTCTAAGCAGAAGGGTTGGCGTGAAATTTTATACACTGGCCGGTATGGTAACACTCGAAAGTGTAGTAGGAATTGCGGCGGGTATATGCACGGCAAGCTCATTGCTGCCGCAGGTGGTAAAAATGGTACAAGAGAAAAAAGCTACCGATATCTCTATCGGGATGTTACTCATATTGCTTTCAGGGCTTGTTTTGTGGATTTGGTATGGCATTATAAAAAAAGACTGGCCTATCATCATCACCAATTGCTTTTCACTTGGGCTTAACTTTACTATCCTTGGCCTGCGGTGGTGGTATAAGAAAAAGGGCGGTGGGAAGAAGGAGTAATCATCTATAATCTTGTTTCCATTAAAAAACACACAAGAATTGCTTGATAATGGCAAACAGATGTATTATATTGCGGTATAAAATCATCGTAAAAAATGTACTCAAAAAAATTCATGTTCTTAGCGGCATTTTTGTGCGCTTTTACGTCGTCTCTTTTAGCCCAGACTTGGAGCCGAAATCATTTTTATAGTTCGTCTGCGATGGGAATTTTCGCATCGACAGACGCTTTTGATGAGCATTATGGCATTTTAATCGCAAAACATCAATGGTGTCCTTCACGGGATTATTACTTTAAGTTAGACAGCCATACTGGAGATACCTTATGGATGCAACCAGATCTATTAGTTGATACTTTTATCAATGATACATTATACTGGAATGCGACGGGTTACGATTACGCGCGGGATACTTCCTTTCGATACGGCATAGCGTCAAAGATTGAAAGTTTCGGGAATGGAAATTTTGCTATTACTGGTTGCGACACCGCTTCACGAACTTACCTACTGAAAACGATAGATTCAAGCGGGCATACATTGGCGACCTTTGCGACCCATGCCTGCCCAAATACATATTATCCCAGTGTTGTAAAAAGCGATGGTAACCGTATTCTATTTTTTTACACGGAAGATAGCGTGGTTTCCCGGATAGATAGCAGTAGTGGTGCTGCAATGGTAGTAATGGATAGCACTTATGTATCTTCCTACGCTGTAAAATTGGATGATCATTTAAACCAAATATGGAAAGTGCTGCTCAACCGTTACCGGCGCGATCCTTTCGCCGGGCATCCACAGGTTGAGCTTGATTTCAGATATGCAACGGGGCTTAATGATGGCGGCGCCATATACAGCGTAGGCTATGATACCAATACCACAAGTGCATCAAACCCACAAAATGTTTTGCAAAAGCTAAATGCTGACGGAACCCTGGGCTATATTATAGATTTACAGGCTTCAACCATTCGGGTACCGGGAAGGGGTATAAATGCTTTTCATATTTTTCCAAAAGCAGATACAGGATTTGTTGTTGAAGCGACAAACAATGATTTAACGGGAATGTGCTACAAGTACTATTGGCTAAATGTTTCCGGCAACGGATCTGTTACTGACACAGTCAGCTATACCGACTCTGGTACGGTAACGCATACCACTCTGCCAGGCAGCGGTGGTGTTGAACTTTCTACTGGTAAATTTTTGTTTAATGCAAATTATGCAGGTGGTGTGACGTTATTTGATAGGCACTTTAATTATCTATATACACTTCCTGACGTATTTCCTGAATTAGTGTATAACTGGTGGACCTTTCATTCAAACAGTCTTGGCGGTGCATATTGTAATGCCAGCGTCAATGTTAGTACTGGTCATGAAAGAGTTTTCGCTAATAATTTTGATAGTTCATTTAATTTTTATCCAGTCCTCGTAGAGGGAGATGTTATAAGAGATAATAATTACAACTGCACCTACAATACAGGTGATCTAAGGTTGGCACACGATGTAACACAATTACATAATACAGGTACTGGTCAGGATTTTTATGGCTTTGGCGATGATACAGGGCATTATGTTGGCAATGTGCCATTAGGTAGCTACACAGTTACGCATCATAACCCAAGCTACCTGGCCACTGAGTGCGGCGGCTATAGCTATACTTTCACTGCTCCAACAACTATCACCGGCGCTGACTTTGCCGATACCGTAATTCCCGGCATTAACGAGTTGAGCATTTCTCTGTACAGCGGCGGCTATTTCAGCCCTGGCGACACTTCCTTTCTATACGCATACTTGCATAATAATGGCACCACAAATGTTGACTCCCCTGTCACAATTGTACTGGACAGTAGGGTGACAGTACTGAATTCCCTGCCAACGGCAACATCGGTTTCGGGCGCCAGCTATACATACAATGTGCACCTTGCACCTGACAGCTCAAAGTTTATTCGCCTGCAAGTGGTCAGCTCTACATCGGTTACTTTTGGCGATACGCTTATTTTCAGCGCGAATTCGGGCTATAGGAACACCTACATTTCATGGGCTGACTCACCTGTATATACGGCTCCTGTTATGGCTGCATACGACCCTAACTTCAAATCGGTGAACCAGCCTTATTTATTCGATAAAAAAAACACACTTGTTTATACAATCGGATTTGAGAACCTTGGTAATGCGCCGGCAAAAAATGTGGTTGTGCAAGATACCCTTGATACTAGGCTTGACCCCGCTACATTTAAATTATTAGGTTCCACCCATGCGCTACCTACTGTGCAGTGGATGACCGGCAATAAAATCATGTTTACCTTTGCCAATATATACCTGCCTGACAGCGCCTCTAATCCTGACGGCAGCCATGGCACCTTCACCTTTGCCATAAATACTAAGAGCAGTGTACCGCTTGACGACACCATAAGAAATAAAGCCTATATATACTTTGATTATAATACCGCTATCATCACCAACACAACTGAGAATGTGCTCAAATCGCTACACTCAACTGGTGTACACCAGCCAGGCAACTACCGTGGCATAAGCTGCTACCCTAATCCTGCACAAAACGAGATAAATATCAATGTTCCTGTTGCAGAAGGCATTTCCGTAGCTGTAGTAACTGACCTTACCGGCAGAACGATAGCGAAACAGACTTGCCAGCCCGGCACAACAAAAATTGCCCTTGATATTCCTAACGGGCTCTACCTGTTAAAAGTAACCAATCTACAAACCGGTAAAGTTTTCACCAGCAAGTTTACGATTGTAAAATAGCACTATTTACCCTGCGACCCTGTATAGAGCGTACGGTTGCAGGTTAAATTCATCAATATATGAAGGCAGGGTAAAACGGGCTGCTATTACATCCATTCACTAAAGGTAATACATGAAAAAGCTTCTTCTTACAACAACAATGCTGCTGGTATTGTCGTATAGTGTTCACTCGAAAGAGAAAAAAGGGTATAACCGCCTCATCCCAGAATTCGGGCTACAGTACTATTTTGACCGGGGTCATGTACGGTTTTTAGGTACCGAAACCGCCAAATACCTATTACCTAGAAATACTTTTGGGCAATACCTTGGCTTGCAGTATGAGCGCGTAACACGCTATGGGCTAACCTACAGTGCCGGGCTGCAATATGGTATAAGGCGCTATAATTTATTGATACACTGGGAAGAGCCCCTGCCATCAGGGGCCTATATTACTTATGAGAACCCGCATGAAGTAAATGTACGCTACTGGAGTTACCAGTTAATGCTGGGCTACCGAAAACTACTTAGTAAAGACCTTGCCGCTGTTATAAAAATTGGAGCATACGAAAGAAGCTTTTTTGATGGAAGCCGGATTAAGTCTTTAAGCGAATTCACTTATGAAGATAAAAATCGGCAAATAATATCTACTGGCGGATACATATACTTCGAAGAGCGTTTTGGTCGTGACCCCTCGTTCAATAAAAAGGGTTTCCTGGGCCGTAACCGTTTCCCGGCGGGACTTTTCTCATTTGATGTGTTCTTAGGTGTTGAAAAACAAATAAACCACGGCATAGTGAAGAATATGACTATAGGAATAGAAGGCGGCAGAAATTTTAGCACCTATTTTGGAAGTGATCGATTTCCCTCAGATGGAGAACTGAATGTTTCGGTACGTCATATAAATTCACTTGAAACTGGTGACGCTTTCTTTTATGACCATAACCTCACTTTAGGGTTGCGCATATCAGCGGGTCTATGGAAATAATTTTATAGCTATTTTTGGTACAATAACTATTATAGCGGGCTTGCGTTGATTATCTAAAAATCGATGTGAGCCCGTTAATTTTCATTCCCAAACTTGAAACAAATGCTAAAGAAGAGGGCAAGGCGTTGAACAGAAGGGTGGAGTTTAAAAGGTGAGATTTGTTTCTGTACCTACGGTACACCGTGTTATATCATTTATTTGTTAGCTACAAACCTGTTGCACCCTACGGCGCAATGACGCTTATAATTCCGTCCATAGTACATTGCTTTTTTTCAATATTGTTTCAAGTTCCTGTTCCTTCTTTTTTACCTGCAGGCGCATGGGGGAAAAGGTCCAGCGGGTACGCAGGCGCGCCAGGCGGTCTTGCGGGGGCAGGAAGATAAGGCGGGTAAGCCAGGTAAGGGGCACAAAATGCCTGAATACGCGGGATGTTTTTATAAAATAGATGACAGTTGAAGCGTCGCAACGCTCCAGCATTTCTGCCAGCTCAGCGGCACCGGTAAATGACGATATGCAGAGTACCGAGCCTGTTTTGGGATTGAAATAGGTGCCGAGATCGTTGTCGGTTTGCCAGGTGCTGTTGCTGATGATGCGTGCATTTCGCTCAGCCTCACCTGCCTGCTCTGCAATGCTGAATTGCTGGTCAGGAATATAATTTACTTTCCATTCCTTTTTCGACAATGTATCATAAACCGTCCAGACATAGTTTTTATAGTAGTTGAGCATTTCCTTCAGGTAGTCATCGCCCAGCCACGCGGCCTTTACACTTGCGTGGAAGGTAGCATATAAGTAAAGGTGTGACGCATAGGGCTCAAACTGCTCCGGCACCCGCACTACCAGTTCCCGGTTTTTGGCATACACCTTCCATACAATACGGCGAACATCATCTCCCGCTTCAAAGTCTTTATAGTTGAGGTACTCCCCTTCTACCCTGCGCAACTGGTCAATACGTACATCAAGCGTTTCTGTTTTTTTAGGAGAAACGTCAGCGTCATCGCCATTCATGAGCACGGGGGGCTGGTAAAAATGGCCTGAGACGGGCTGTGCGGCCGCGAGTGAAAACAAGTGGAGCATATCCTGGAAAAACACAAATCCTCCTTTAAGATCATATTCTTTAATGTCAGGAAAAATAAGCCTGCTGCGGCCTGATATAGCTGCCCTGCCGGTGCCGCGCTCTTTCTTTGTATTAGAAAGCAGGCTAAAACGCTCTGTAATTTCATTATTATCGTATACAATGCTGCCCTTTACAAAACCTAAAAACGGCCGGAGTGCAGCATCAAGGGAGGCATTAAGAAATAACTTGCTTTTTTTCCCTTTTACCGTTTCGGTAGTAAATTGAATTTTGAGTACTGTGCCGTTTTTATTTTTAATAAATAGATACCAAGCCCAGCAGATGACGGTAGCAATAACTGACGTAAGCACCACGCCCGCAAAAATGAGCAAAGCCATTTTGCCCATAAGCAGGATAAAAGGAATAACCGAAGATGGTATTTCTCCCTTAGGCACAGGTTTGTAGAGGAGGTGGTAAGCACCCCAGAGCGCAAAACCGGCCAGCAGCGTATTTAATGTAAAGGGGAAATACTGGAGGGCATATTTTACCTTCCACCTTAGTTGTTTCAGCGTCATGTTGAACTTGTGGTTCCAAAGTATGAAAATACGGGAATTGGTATTTAATGTTTGTTAAAATAAGCAGACGGGTCAAAAAAAAGAAAAAAGAGCAAATAAAAGCGGCAGCGGCAATTTAATATGGATTGGGTAAACGAAAGTTTTTATAAATTCGCACAAATTTAAACATAGTGCAAACACCTTTCAATAAGGAGACATACCTGCATTGGTATGAATTAATGTTACTGCTGCGCCGCTTTGAGGAAAAAGCGGGACAGCTATACGGCATGCAGAAAATACGCGGCTTTTGTCACCTGTATATAGGTCAGGAGGCAATAGCGGCGGGTATTATGTCCGCAATACGTGAAGACGACAATATGATAACCGCATACCGCGATCATGCGCTGGCGATAGCCAAGGGCATAAGCGCCAACGCCTGCATGGCTGAGCTTTATGGCAAGGCTACAGGCTGCACCGGCGGCAAGGGCGGCAGTATGCACTTCTTTTCAAAAGAAAAAAGATTTTTTGGTGGCCATGGTATAGTGGGCGCACAGATAGGGCTGGGTGCTGGCATAGCGTTTGCTGAGCAGTATCAACAGACCGACAGAGCCACTATATGTATGTTTGGTGATGGCGCTGCAAGGCAGGGTATGCTTCATGAAGCGTTTAATATGGCGGTATTGTGGCAGTTGCCGGTTGTTTTCATATGCGAAAACAACAACTACGCAATGGGTACCTCAGTTGAGCGTACCTCAAAAGTACTTGATATATACCGCCTCGCCGATGCGTATGACATGCCCGGCGACAGTGTTGACGGCATGAGCTGCGAAGAAGTACATAAAGCCATGGAGCGTGCGGTACGCAGAGCACGCGAAGGTGGCGGACCTACCTTCCTTGAGATAAAAACTTACCGCTTCCGTGGCCACTCCATGAGTGACCCGGCAAAATACCGCACCAAGGAAGAGCTGGAAGAATATAAGGAAAAAGACCCTATAGCAAATGTGCTGAAAACCATAATGGATAATAAGTGGGCAACACAGGAAGAAATAGACGTAATAAACGACAAGGTAAAGGCTGAAGTGGAAGAATCAGTAAAATTTGCCGAGGAAAGCCCTTATCCTGACGACAGTGAGCTGTACAATCACATATATTCTGAACCTAATTATCCGTTTATTGTAGATTAGTGCGGTAATGTATGCAGTGCCGGGGTTTGAATAATGAAAAATTATATTACCTTTGCCAATCTTAAAATTCACAACTAAATTATTAACAAGGATTTTTTAAAATAACTCATGGCGAATTCAGCAAGAACCCAACCTGGTGTAGAAAAAGAGGTGACCCCTGTAGAGATAATAGACGACTCAAGCGCACTGGATAAGATAACCTTACTTTACGAACAACATAAAAAAACAATATCTACAGTTGCGACAGTGGTTGTGGTAGCAGTAGTTGGCTATTTTGGATACACTAAATGGTACAAGGCTCCCGGCGAAGAGAAGGCAGCAGCAGCCATGGCTATGCCGCAGCTCTATTTCCAGGCTGACTCAATGAACCTCGCCCTCAATGGGGACGGCAAGAACATGGGTTTCGTGAAAATTGAGAAGAAATATGACGGTACTGCGGCAGGTAATCTTGCGCATTACTATGCTGGGATAGCGTACCTGAAAACTGGTGACTTTAAGAAGGCGATTAAAGCGCTGTCAGACTTTGACGGAAAAGGTACTTTGCTGGCTACACAGGCCAACGGATCTTTAGGCGAGGCTTACATGGAAACAAACGAGTATGCTAAAGCTATAGAATATTTCAAAAAGGCAACTTCAGACAAAAACGATATTCTTCTAACGCCACTGTATCTTTATCATTTGGGCCTGGCTTATGAAGCCAACAAACAACCTAATGATGCTAAAGAAACATTTAAGCGCATTAGAGACGAGTATCCGCGCAGTGTACACGCCCGCGATATGGATAAGGAATTGGCCAGGCTCGGCGATCTGGATTAAATTAATAAGACATTTTAAATACGTAACTCCCTGTTTTTTTCTACAGGGAGTTTTTTAATGAATATACTTTATCAATGCAGACTATGAAGTGGAGAATATTCAAATACCATGAGGAGGTTGCTCCCTGACATATTGCATATAAATCATTAGTTGATGCCTAAAAATAGGTTCGCTAAGTTCAAGTATCAAATGCAACACATTTCTCAGACAATTTTCTTTGGCGTAGTTTAGAGTCAATACTTATTATCCGGGCCTAAATAAAAGATGTCATTCTTTTAAAAATATGCGCACCGCTTTCTTTCCTCAGTAATATTTATATTTTTACACCATGGAAAAAACGTTGCTCATAACCGGTGGAGCCGGCTTTATAGGTTCGCATGTAGTAAGATTATTTGTTCAAAAATATCCTGGCTACAAAATAGTTAATCTTGATGCGCTTACTTATGCCGGTAATCTTGAAAATCTCAAAGACATAGAAAATGAACCCAATTATATATTTGAACATGCCGACATTAATAATGCCGAGGAGATAAACCGCTTGTTCACACTTTATAAATTTGATGGTGTCATACACCTTGCCGCAGAAAGCCATGTGGACCGCTCCATCACTGACCCGAACGCGTTTATACAAACCAATGTAATGGGCACTGCTAACCTGCTCAACGCCGCAAGGGTACTATGGAAAGGCAATGAGGAAGGGAAACGGTTCTACCATGTAAGCACTGATGAGGTTTATGGATCGCTGGGTGAAACTGGCTTCTTCCTGGAAACGACACCATATGACCCGCAGTCGCCTTATTCAGCTTCGAAAGCGGCATCAGACCACCTGGTTCGTGCCTATGGCAATACTTACCACATGCCGTTTGTTATTACCAACTGCTCTAACAACTATGGCCCGAATCACTTCCCGGAAAAACTGATACCGCTGTTTATCAACAATATAAAGAATAACAAACCGTTACCTGTATATGGTGATGGTAAGTATACCCGCGACTGGCTATATGTAGTAGATCATGCACGGGCTATTGATATGGTTTTTCACGCCGGCAGGAACGGTGAAACGTACAACATAGGTGGTTTTAACGAATGGCAGAACATTGCCCTGGTAAAACTGCTGTGCAAAGAAATGGATGAAAAGCTGGGCAGGGAGCCGGGCGAATCGGAAAAGCTAATTACTTATATTAAAGACCGGCCGGGCCACGACAGAAGATACGCCATAGATGCCAATAAGCTAAATAAAGAACTGGGCTGGTATCCTTCGGTTACTTTTGAAGAAGGGCTGAGCAAAACCATTGACTGGTACATGGCCAATGATGAATGGCTCAACAATGTAACATCAGGCGATTACCAGAAATATTATACCGCACAATACAAGTAAACTATAGCTTTATTCTTAAAATATGAAAGGAATTATACTGGCCGGGGGCTCCGGCACACGTTTATACCCACTCACCATTGCCGTGAGCAAGCAACTGATGCCGGTATACGACAAGCCAATGGTTTATTATCCGCTGTCTACTCTTATGCTTGCGGGCATTAATGAAATACTCATTATTACCACGCCTGAAGACCAGCCCGCGTTTAAAAAGCTGCTGGGTGATGGGAGTAATCTCGGTTGCCAATTTGAATATATAGTTCAGCCGCGGCCTGAAGGGCTGGCGCAGGCGTTTATACTGGGAGCTGATTTTATAGGCAACGACCCGGCAGCGCTTGTTTTAGGCGATAATATATTTCACGGATCTGGGATGCGTACTTTACTCAAGAAAAAAGCGAACCCTGATGGAGCGGTGGTCTTCGCCTACCAGGTACATGACCCGGAGCGCTATGGTGTGGTGGAGTTTGATAAGAATAACCGTGTGATAAGTATCGAAGAAAAGCCCGAACATCCGAAATCGAATTTCGCGGTGCCGGGACTGTATTTTTATGATAATGATGTGGTGGCTATAGCCAAAGCCATAAAACCTTCGCACAGAGGCGAACTGGAAATAACAGACATCAACAAAGAGTACCTGGCAAAGGGCAAGCTTGAAGTAGGGGTATTGGACAGGGGTACAGCCTGGCTTGATACCGGCACTTTTGATTCCCTCATTGAGGCTGGTGAATTCATTGAAGTGATAGAAAAACGCCAGGGGCTTAAAATAGGCTGTATTGAAGAAATAGCCTACCGCAACGGCTGGATAGATGATGCCGACATGGACAAGCTTGCAGCCTTCTACCTAAAAAGCGGTTACGGCAAATATCTGAAAGGCCTGATAGGGAAAATTTAAAAAAATTCCTTCAGCGGCTTACATCAAGCCAATTAAACAAATGAACTGATATATATGTACCAGGTCCATCAGGACACTTGGTACATATTTTTTGCTATGTTAGTGCTTTCCACAATTTTATATACTTTTTCATCCAGCTTTTGAATGGCTTCATCCATCAGCAGCAGGTATTCTTTGGGCGACTCATAGTCATCCCCTTTTATCAGGTTCATAACACCCATAACTACTGTTAGTGGTGCCCTGAAGTCATGCGCATGCCTGAATGCTATGTCGTACAATACATTATTTTGAGCTTTTATCTGGGCTGTTTGCTTTTCCAGCAGCTGCAGGCACAGTTCCAGCTCTATAAGGTGAATAGCCTGCCGCGCAAGCACTGCCAGCAACGCTTTTTTACCTTCGCCCAAACTTTTCGGGTTGGCGTCATATACGCAAAGAGTGCCTATGTTCTGGCCATCTTCGGTGGCCAGCGGTGCACCGGCATAGAAACGGATATGTGGTTCGTTAGCGACTAACGGCAGGTGTGCGAAACGTTCATCAAGTGAGGGGTCGGGTACTTCAAGCACATCACTACCGAGAATAGTGTACTTACAAAAAGATGCTTCCCGCGGCATACTGACGACCTCCATGCCCCTTGTGACTTTAAACCATTGCGTGTCCTCGTCAATAAGTGTAAGGAAAGCAACAGGAGTTTCGCAAATTTCCGCGGCCAGTTTTAATAAATCAGCCAACCCTGTATTCAGGTTAAAGTTATAGTTCTGAAATTTTTTAACCGACCGCAGCCGTTCTGTTTCAGAGGGTGCAATTAAATTGATGTGTTCCATGTGTGTGATAGTTAAAACGTATAATCAGGTTGACAATCAGTACTTACGTTTAAAGTTAACAATAAGTTTGTTAAGGCACCCAAATTATATGGATAAATAAAATGGGTATGGATTGCCGACTTTATGTGTGGTATAATTCCAATATCCTTATCGTAAAGGAAATTAATCTTATTGACAATTTTCCGCTAAATTTGTTTACAAGATTATGCAAAACGAAGTATTGTTATCTTACGATAAAACGGATGAAGACGAGAAGAAAATTATTCTGCGTGAATACCGGGCACTTTTGCGGGCTTTAAAGCTTAGTTTAAAGAAAGGCGACAAAACCATGCTTCGGCAGGCGTTTGAGATGGCTCTTGAAGCACACAGGCACATGCGCCGTAAATCAGGCGAGCCATACATTTTGCACCCGCTTGCTGTAGCAAGGATAGCTGTAGAAGAAATTGGACTTGGCGTTACCTCAGCTATCTGTGCGCTGCTGCATGATACTGTGGAAGATACTGAAATATCACTTGAAGACATAGAGCGGGAATTCAATAAACCTGTAGCTAAAATAATAGACGGTCTTACTAAAATATCGAATGTTGTAGATATAAAAGGAGACACTACCCTACAGGCCGAAAACTTCAGGAAGATTTTGCTGACCTTGGTTGATGACCCCCGGGTAATATTGATAAAGCTTGCGGACAGGCTGCACAACATGCGCACCCTGGAAAGCATGAACAGGGAAAAACAACTGAAAATAGCCTCTGAAACAACCTATATTTATTCACCGCTGGCGCACCGCCTGGGGCTGTATGAAATAAAGTCAGAGATGGAAGACCTGGCTATGAAATACACCCAGCCTGACACCTATGTAGAAATAGCGCGGAACCTGAAGGAAACCCGCCGCGACCGGGGCCGTTACATTAACGAATTTATAAAGCCGCTGAAAGAAGTATTAGCTGGAAACGGGCTGGACTTTGAGATTTATGGCAGGCCGAAGGCGATACATTCCATCTTTAATAAAATGAAAGCTAAAAAGGTGACCTTTGACGAGGTATATGACCTTTTCGCTATACGAATTATTTTAAAATCGCCGCCGGAACGCGAAAAAGAAGACTGCTGGAAAGCATATTCAGTAATAACTGATATATATCACCCCAGCACAGAACGGCTCAGAGATTGGATAAGTGTACCGAAAGGGAACGGCTATGAAGCGCTGCACACAACGGTAATGGGCCCCGGGGGCCGGTGGGTGGAGGTGCAGATACGGTCAGAGCGAATGAACGAGATAGCCGAAAAAGGTCTTGCCGCTCACTGGAAATATAAAGAAGGGGCAATAAGCCAGCAGGAAAGTAAACTTGACAGCTTCCTGGAACACCTGAGGGAAATACTAAACAACCCTTACACCGATACCATTGATTTTATACAGGATTTCAAGCTTGACCTGTTTACTGAGGAAATATACATATATACACCAAAGGGTGATATGCGGGTGCTGCCGAAGGGTGCGACCGTATTAGATTTCGCGTTTGATATTCACAGCGAACTGGGTATGAAATCAATAGGGGCGAAGGTAAATTATAAGCTGGTACCGCTTACCCACCACCTGCAAAGCGGAGACCAGGTGGAGGTAATTACCTCTTCAAAACAAAAGCCAGGCGAAGAGTGGCTCAGCTTCCTGGTGACTGCTAAAGCAAAATCGAAAGTAAAAAACTATATAAAGGAAGGCAGGAGAAAGGTAGCTGAAGAAGGGAAAATTACGTTAAAAAACAGGCTGGAACAAATGCACTCGCACCTTTCCCATTTTAACCTGAATGAGATTTGCGGGTATTATAAAAAATCGTCAGCGCACGATTTGTATTATGGTATAGCGACAGGCGCGGTTGACCTTAACGAGCTTAAAAACTTCACGCAGCATGGGGAGAAATTACTGCAGCCTGCCAAAGATATACTGAATGATACTGCCACCCCTACGCTACTCAATGAGGAAGAGGTAAAGAAAATACTACCCGCCAAGGGAGAGCTTGTGATATTAGGTGACAGCACGGGCAAAATAAACTACAAGCTGGCCCAGTGTTGCCAGCCCATAAACGGTGATAACGTATTCGGGTTTGTGACCTCAGGTGAAGGGCTTACCATACACCGGACTGACTGCCACAATGCAGCCAAACTGCTCGCTAATTACGGACATAAAATTATTAAGACCAAGTGGTCAAAAGATAAGGCGATCGCTTTCCTTTCAGGTGTGCGGATAATAGGGCTTGATGACGTGGGTGTGATACAAAAAATAACGAATGTAATATCGGGTGACCTGAAAATGAATATGCGCTCCATGAGCATTGACTCTAACGACGGAATATTTGAGGGTACTATAATGGTTTACGTGCATGACCGCGATGAGCTGAATAAACTTTGCATCAGGCTCGCTGCGCTTGATGGCATACAAAGTATTGAAAGAATAGAAAACACAACTGTATAAAAACGAATAACAAACTGCATTGGAAACAACACAACTTTATAACCAGTATACCAGACTGCTGCAGAAAGCCGCTGACTTACACAACGCTGCCGCCCTGCTGGAGTGGGACCATGAAGTGTATATGCCCGCCAAAGGCGCTGAGTTCAGAGGAAGGCAACTGGCTACTCTGGCCGCAATGGCTCATGAAATAGCCACCGGCACAGCACTTGAAGAAACGGTAAACGCCCTTAAAACTTCAACAGGGCTTGATGAAAAACAAAAATCGAATTTGCGGCTGAGCAGCAGTGATATAAAAAAGAATAAAAAGCTACCTACGGCTTTCGTTGAAGCGCTTGCCCGGCAAACTACCGAATGCTTCAATGCATGGATAGACGCCCGCCGGCTAAACGACTATTCTGTTTTTGAGCCCTTCCTTACAAAAATGATTGCGCTGAAGCAGCAGCAGGTAGCCCTTTATGGCTATAAAAACCATCCTTATGATGCATTGCTCGATGACTACGAACAGGGCGCAACGGTAGCGATGCTTGATGTTGTTTTTAATGATATTAAAGAAAAACTACCACCCGTACTCGCACACATTAAAACAGCGGAGCAGGTTGCAGACGATTGTTTTCACCAGCACTTTCCAAAGCAGGAACAATGGGACTTTTCAATGGAGGTGCTGCGCAAGATGGGCTTCAACTTTGAAGCCGGGCGGCAGGACTATGCAGAGCACCCTTTTACAACTTCATTTTCCCCCGATGATGTGCGCCTGACCACGCGCGTAAGTGAAGATAACTTCGCACCTCTGCTCTGGAGCACCATACATGAGGGCGGACACGGCCTGTACGAGCAAGGACTACCTGCCGAACAATACGGCCTGCCCGGTGGCAGCGCGGCAAGTCTTGGTATACACGAGTCCCAGTCACGGCTGTGGGAAAACTGCGCAGGCCGGAGCAAAGACTTCTGGACCGGTTTCTACCCGGTATTGCAAGGCTATTTCCCTGAGCAGCTTGCGGATGTATCTCTGGATACTTTTTTCAAAGCAATGAATAAAGTGTCGCCGTCACTGATACGCACGGAAGCCGATGAGGTTACCTATCATTTCCATGTACTGATACGTTACGAAATAGAAAAGGGGCTGATGGACAACAGCATACACCCTAAAGACCTGCAAACGGTATGGAATAGCATGTATGAAAAATACCTGGGAATTACCCCGCCTGACGCAGTGCATGGCATATTGCAGGATGTACACTGGAGCCATGGCAGCTTCGGCTATTTCCCAACTTACAGCCTGGGCAGCTTTTATGCCGCGCAGTTTTATGAACATGCCACACGGCAGCTACCAGGCCTGCCACAACAAGTGAGAACGGGTGACTTTACCGCATTGCTGGCGTGGCTACGGCAAAATATACACGTACATGGGAGGCAATACACATCAGAACAATTATGTGAACGCATGACCGGAGAACCGCTAAATATGGACTATTTTATGACCTACATTGCCGATAAATACGCAGAAGTCTACAGGTAATAAACATATAAATGCATAGCTACAATGAGGAGATGGACGCTAAAGAGCTTTCGTTTCTTGCCCAAAAGGATAAAAAGCAACGAACGGGTTTCTTCAGGGTTTTCAGGATATTAATGGTGTTGTGCTTTGTAATGCCGTATATTTTCGCCTGGTACCGGGTGACAGAAGACGCACCTAACGCTTTCTCTTACACCCGTTTTTTCATCATAGCGGGCAACCTACTTTTTGTATCAGGCGTGTCTACTTATTTTACTTACAGGTTTTATTTCCAGAAGCTAAAAAAAGACCTCCATTACAAAACCAAGACGATTGAAATAATACACATTACCCGAAAAACGCATGTACCACACAGCAATACATATTATTTTTTTATTGATTCGCCTACTAAACTGAGTATTGAAGTTTCGATGACCGACTATAGGTTTTATAACGAAGGCGATGAAGTAAACATTGAATACAGTACTTATTCCCGGGAATATTTTGGCTATTTCTAAAGCTATCAACCTAAGTAAAAAAGGCAGCACCAGTTTCGGATGCTGCCTTTTTTATGCGCCATTAGGTCTTTAATACCTTACCGCCTTTATGCTTTCATGCATATCACCTGCTGTTACTTCTATGTAGTAGATGCCTTTGGCGAGCCCGGAAGCATCAACAATTTCCTTATTGGTATGTGTTTGCAAAGTGCGGCCCGCTGCATCCATTACCCTTACTGAAAATTCCTGCGGTTTTTGCTTTGAAAAAACGACTTTCCAGGAGTTAACCGTCGGGTTCGGGAAAAGCGATACGGAGGATATGTGCTTCATTACTTCTGTCACAGCCAGCGGTGCGTCTTTCCTCAGCTTGCACTCCCACACACCGCGGCCATAAGTAGCCACGCGTATCTTGTAGTTGGTGTAGTTAATATCAATATCGTCTACTATTACATTAGGCAGGCCTATACTATAGGGCGCCCACGATGTAAGTGTATCATCTTTATAATACATACCCATATCAGTACCTACAAACAGGGCACCCGGTGTGGTACTGTCAACTGCTATGCAATTCGCCGGCAGGTTAGGTAAACCGGCGCTGATGTTAGTCCAGGTGGTGCCGCCATTGGTACTCATGAACACTTTGTTTGCCGCCGAGTAGCCCGAAGTGGTAACGTAAACCTTCATAGGATCAGTATAGTCAACAGCAATAAAGGTTTTAGCAGCAAAAGTGGGCAGGCCGGATGATATATTAACCCAGGTGGTGCCACCATCGGTAGTGCGCATTACGCGGGAGTTGTCAGCCGCATACAGCACACTCACGTCTGACTGTGCCACAGCAAGGGCTTTTGCACCACCTGTGAATAATGAACCGGTGGAGAGGCTATTGACCGTGGCGCCGGCATCGTAGGAGGCATAAATATTTTTCAGGCCAAAATAAATGGTGTCCGGGTTGCGCGGGTTAAAAACCACGGGCGACACCCAAGACCCGGTACCGCTTCCTGAAAACGAGATGGCGCTAAAGGAAGACCCCCTGTCCAGCGACAGAAAGAAATTACCGTATTGGTAAGAAGACACTTGCACATAGTCATTTACAGGGCTTATGGCGTTATCCATACCATCACCGCCGGTTACTTCCCACCAGGCAGAACCATC
>JACMPD010000190.1 GCA_014377675.1 Taibaiella sp. | reverse complement strand
TTCATCCTGAGCCAGGATCAAACTCTCCATTGTAAATGAAGTGTTTAAAACTGACTGATGTTCTCAATAATAAAATTGCGGATATCAATCGTTTTAATTTAATTGTATTTTTTGCTTCGTACTCGCCTCACTCCTAAAAGTGAAATCCGTACTTTCTTACCTGCTTGTAAAGAACTTCATCTTTACTTGCTGTTGTTTCCCAATCTTTCAATGAACTTTAAATCTGTAAAAACCCTATGGCTATCACATCCTATCGCAGTACCAAGGGAACCCGAACCCTTCTGCGTGGCCTTTAACCACTGTACCTCTTTTAATATTTTTCTAAAGAACTGTCTGCTTTTCGCATTTCCCGTTTCGCTAACGGAGTGCAAAGGTAGGTGGTTGATTTCAAACCGCAAAATTTATTTTAAAATTATTTTTTAAGACTCATTTCGTTATAACCCGCTTATTTGCCAACACTTAAAGAACTTCCCCGTTTTTCATTTGGGAGTGCAAATATAGGGAGACATTTTCACTCCATCAAATCTTTTTCAACTAACAAATATATTTTTTAAAATAAATTTACAATGCATTGAAATACATATTATTACAAGAATTCGACGACGCTAAATTGTCTTGCCCTTCCACTTGCCACTTCTTAAATACAACGCGGAACCAATCAACAACGAGATCCAATACACAAACTCTGAACCCCAGCAAACATAGAGGGCACTATGCCGCAGATGTATAAAATAATAGCAGTACACCAGGTAAAGCCCCACGCACGTTATCTCCATAGAAAGATTCACCAGCGTATTGCCGGTACCCACCACCCCGTTAAAAGCCACCGTGGAAACAGCCATTACCAGCGTGGCAACCACCACCACCCGCAGGCTGGGGATGGCAAATGATATAAGCGTGGCATCGCTGGAATACAATGACAGAAAGGGTTGGGCGAATACTAAAAGCAATGCCGAAAGCACTGCTGCATATATAAAACTCAGTTTGCTGATTTTGAATATGATCTTCATTACATCACGCGGCCTGCCCTGCCCTATTATATTGCTTACCATGGTATTGCAGGCTGTCGCCAGCGCCCATGTGCCCACGCTGGCTATACCAAATATACTCCGCAGCATTTGCGACGCCGCAAGCGACTGTGCACCCAGGTGCTCAATAAAAAAGAAAAAAACAAGCCACCCGCCAATACTGAACAAGAACTGAACGATAAGCGGCGCCGATACCTTCAG
The DNA here is from genome assembly GCA_014377675.1 of Taibaiella sp. GTDB lineage: Bacteria > Bacteroidota > Bacteroidia > Chitinophagales > Chitinophagaceae > Flavipsychrobacter. Next base: position 1,837 of record JACMPD010000190.1, on the reverse strand, counting down.
CGTCTGAACCGAATGGCTAAAATAAAAACGGGTATACCGAAGTACCGGGTACTCCACATGCAGCCTGTTGGTAAAAAACAGGCCCGCCATAGCTATGCAACAAAACACCTCAGCTATCACCGAAGCCACAGCCGCACCCTTAAACCCAAGCGCCGGCAGCCCCCACTTGCCGAAAATAAGCAGGTAATCAAACAATATATTTATTCCCGTAGCCACCAGCGAGCCATAGATGAGCAGGCGCGTGCGCCCTATAGCTATATAAAACGCCGAAAGCAACTGCGTAAGCATTAGAAACGGCAGACCCCACACGCGGATATACATGAAATTAACGCTGAGAAAAAAATTACTATCGTCATTCAGGCTGTAGCTGAATAGCACCGGCGCCAGCCACATGGACAGCACCATAAGCGCCAGCGAAAACATAAACGAAAGCATAACCCCGTTCATAAATGTTTCCGCTATACCGTTCTTGTTTTCTTCACCAGCACGGCGGGCCAGTTGTATCTGCACCCCGCAGCTTAGGCCGTATCCTATCATGGACAATATAAGATAGAAAACACCCGTAATACCGTTAACACCCAGCTCCCGCTGCCCCAGCATACCCATAAATATATTATTGGTAAAAAAACTGGCCTGCGGTATAAACAAAGCCACAGAAATAGGCAGCGCAAGCCTGATAATGTCTTTATTGGTAGTGGCTACAGTCAGTTTCTCCATTAAAGTGTGCTGTTATTTCCGGCAAAGGTATCATTTAAAGCCCGCGGCGCCATACTATCAATGCCCCGCCGCAATGATTTTAAAAAACCCGTGTTGTTTATATGTATATTTACCCTTAAAACCGCCCTTATCCAAGATACCCCGCATGGGTATGACCTGGCCGTGGAATGAGGGCGGTTTTATCTCATCATAACGCCTTCATAATCTTATAACATTTTTATCACCACTGAGTTCATTCACCAATTGCTGCAATTTGCCGCCGGGGTTTAAATGCCCTAAAACAATTTCATCTGCCAAATCCATCATTAATTTATTTCTTACTGCGGCGGTTTCTTCGGTTACACGCTTTACCGCATTTGTAAAGGGTGTTACTATCAATAGCCGCCCTTCATCAAAAGCCTTTTGAAACTGAGGTTCTATTTTTTGCTTCAATCCCCTTGCCAGGGCAACAATAATGGGCTGGGCACCCTTCAACAGATAATGCAAAACATCCTGTTCCAATTGGCTATGAAATCCACTTATCACACAATTGGCTTTTTCCCTTTGTGCAATTGCCCGGTCATAACATTTTAGCACGGCGCTTGCAGATATTTTCCTGCTACATAAGAAGGCGGTTTTGTGCCTTATCAATATATCTATATTTCCATACGTTTCCACTATCCTTCCAGCAGTTTATTCAGTTTGTTTGCCAGCATGGCTTTATCAGGCAGGTACAACTGGTACTTACTGAGCAATATTTGGTTGGTAATGCTTTCAGTAGCATATTCTACCAAAATATGGTCTTTGTACGCGCCCAAGAGTATCCCTACAGGTTCATTATCGCCCTCTGTAGCTTCCTCTTTTTTGAAATAATTGAGATAGAGGTTCATCTGCCCCACATCCTGGTGGTCTATTTCTCCACGTTTCAGGTCTATTAATACAAAACATTTGAGTATGCGATGATAAAAAAGCAGGTCAACATAAAAATGCCGGCCTGCTATACTCATTCGGTATTGGCGGGCTATGAAAGCAAAACCCTTGCCTAATGCCAGTAAAAATTGTTGCAGGTTATCAATAATTTTTTCTTCCAGTTCCGTTTCCAGGTAACGATGGCTTTCGGGTATTTGTAAGAACTCAAGGA
>JACMPD010000189.1 GCA_014377675.1 Taibaiella sp. | reverse complement strand
GGTTTGTTCTCCTTCTTACGGTAAGGGCTGTCGCTCTTACTTTGTCCCTTTCCATCGTCAGCACGCTTAGGAAAAGGTCGCTTCTTTTCAAAAGATTTTCCGTCACCGCTGTCTTTATCCCTGCTGTAGGGCTTTCCGTCTTCAGATTTACCGAAGGGCTTATCATCCTTGCTGCGATACGGACGCTCGCCCTGCCTTTCCGTGCCCGAAGCGTCTTCATTACGCTTAGGGAATGGTCTTTTCTTTTCAAATGGTTTACTTTCACCATTGTCAGTGGCTCTGCTGTAAGGTTTGCGATCCTCTGATTTGCCGAAAGGCTTTCTGTCGTCAGATTTTCCGAACGGTTTGCGATCATCAGATTTGCCAAAGGTTCTTTTGCCTTTGTACCCTTCACCGTCTTTACCTTCAGTACTGTTGAACCGGGTTTTATTGCGCTCAAATGGTTTTGACGCGCCGCCTTCACTGCTGTTATCCCTGCTGTAAGGTTTGCTGTCGTCTGATTTTCTGAAAGGCTTTTTATAACCTCCGCTTTCACCGCCCCTGGCAGAATCGTTACCAGCCTTGCTACGGCTAAAAGGCTTGTCGCCGCCCTTGTCATCTCTGCTGAATGGCTTTTTGTCACCATCTTTTTTGTAGGGTGGCCTGCCGCCCCGTGCGTCATTGTCTTTGTTTCCGTAAGACCCCTTACGGTCTGTATCGCCTGATTTCATATATTATTTTTCCTTCTCTCTTTGCAACTTATGCCGTGCAATTCCATTTGCCCGGCAACCACCGTTGTTATAGTTTTTGCTAAAGGTACTTTACAAAGATACAAAAAAATAAATACCTATTGTACCTCGCTTAAAAGCAACCAATCAACTATTGTATGTGTGAATATTATGATGAAGATATATTTCAATGACCCCTATTGCCTTACTTTCACAAGCGGCCTGCGCCATCATGCTAAAAGAACACCTTATTTTTTTCCCGGACCGCTAACAGTTCAGGCAATGCTTCCTGAAAATTAGCCCACAATAAGTTGAATAGATTTTTAATTTCTTCCCTGTTCTCATTCTGCTGCGCCAGCTTATCTATTTTTATCAGGCTTTCATAGTTATCTCTCAACTTTATAATGCCTGCACTTGATTTAAGATAGTGCGCCTGGGCATGAATCTTATCAAATTCGGATTCATCTTCAATTAATTTACCGAGTTTCGGAATACCAACTGACATAGTATCTATGAAAATGCCTGTGATCTCATAAATATACACAGGGTCAGTTCCAGCTATATCATGAATATAAGTCATGTCTATTAAAGGTGAAATGCCTTGCATATTACGTTTGATTTAAAATTATTTCTTCAATAATCCTGCATAATTCCGCGGGCTCAAATGGCTTCGAAATACAAGTTTTCATTCCCGCTTTCAGGCACGCTTCGTTATCACGTTCCAGAGTGTTAGCGGTCAATCCTATTATGGGCACTTTTAATTTCATTTGGTGTTTTATGCGGGCAGAAGCTTCAAGCCCGTCCATTTCCGGCATCTGCAAGTCCATTATAACAGCATCAAAATGCTGCATTCCCAACAGCTCTATTGCTTCTCTGCCATTGCTGGCGGCAGTAACAGTGGCGCCGTTTTTCTCTAAAACAAAAACTAAAATTTTCTGATTTAATCGGTTATCATCGGCTATCAATATATTTCTTCCCGCGAGCAAAATTCAGTTGGTTGGTTGTGTGCGCAAATTTCGTTCTTTCCACAAACATAAAAAAAAATAAATAAAATACCGCAGGTAGCCATAAAATAAAAATTATATCCCAAAATATTTGCTTTTCTGCCGGCACTATGTTAATATTGTCTTATAATAAACTGACACCTAATCAGCCTTATGAAATAATTATTAAACCCCAGTTAAGCCTTATCAGAATAGTGTTTTATTTCGTAATTTTGTGATTGAAGAGCATTGTTTAACTGTAAGTTAATATTTCGTGAATATGGCATTAAAAATACGCATTCTGCCACGGTGGCTAGTTTTCTTATTGGATCTTTTTTTAGTGTGTTTTTGTCTTTTTCTATCAAGGTCACTGAAACTCAACTTTTCATGGCCACATATTGTTGTGGGGCTGCGCTCCATGACCGCTGTAGTACTGCTTCTTAACGCCGCCCTCTTCTATATATTTAAAAGCTATGCCGGCATAGTAAGATATACCAATATAGAAGATACATCAAGGCTGGTAATGGTCAACGCCATTTCCTCCTTCTTTTACCTGGCTGTAAATATTTTCATCTACCACTCACAAAACTTCTTCACCCTACAGGTTGTTACCATCAACTTTTTTATCAGCAGCTTCGTAATCATCTCTTATCGCCTTGCGGTAAGGTATTGCTTCCAGTTTTATAAGCTATACACCGAAGGCGGGAGAAAGGACAAGAAAAAAGTCGCGGTTTATAATGCATCGGCAAACGGACTCCACATTAAAAATGTAATGAATAACCTGCCTAACGGTGATATGCAGGTAGTAGCCTTTATTGATGACACGCTCAGCGGCAGCGGCAAGCTGCTGGAGGGAGTACCGATATACAACACAACAGCGGCAAGTATTGAAAAGCTGAAAAATGAAGGTGTGGAGTTACTGATATTTGTGACCAAAAATATTGAAAAAGAAAAACTCAACATTATTGTTGACGCGTGCCTGGCATCTAACATTCGCATACAGCAGGTGCCTACCATGCGGGACTGGCTGAATGGAAAACTGGACACGCAGCAACTACAGAACATAAACATTGAAGACCTGCTGGAGCGCGAAGTAATAAAAATACACAACGAAGCCATATACACCGAGCTGAAAGGCAAAAGAATACTGGTAACAGGGGCGGCAGGTTCTATTGGCAGCGAGTTGGTAAGGCAATTGCTTAACTACCGGCCGGGCCTTATTATTTTGTGCGACCAGGCAGAGACCCCTATGCATGAATTTTTCCTTGAAGTGCAGGAAAAGTACAAGAACGCCAACGTAAAAGCTTACCTGGGTGACATTACAGACAGGCAACGTATGGAGCATCTTTTTGAGGTATTTAACCCACAGATCGTCTTTCATGCGGCAGCTTACAAGCATGTGCCACTGATGGAAGACAACCCGTCAATAGCTGTGCTCAACAACGTATTGGGCACTAAAAATCTCGCGGAGCTTTCAGTAGCCTACGATGTAGAAAAATTTGTAATGGTATCTACCGATAAAGCGGTGAACCCTACTAATGTAATGGGTGCGTCAAAACGCATAGCAGAAATATTCACTCAAAGTTTCTACAACTACCTTACCAACGATCTTGAGCAAAAAGATGGCGGACATAGTACCACAAAGTTTGTAACTACCAGGTTTGGTAATGTACTGGGGTCTAATGGATCTGTAATACCCCGCTTTAAAAAACAACTGGAAGCGGGTGGCCCTATTACCGTAACACACCCCGACATTACCCGCTACTTTATGACGATACCCGAAGCCTGTATACTTGTGCTGGAAGCCGGTGTTATGGGAAAGGGCGGTGAGATTTTCGTTTTCGATATGGGCGCACCTGTAAAGATTGCTGACCTCGCCAAGAAAGTGATAAGGCTGGCCGGCAAAGAGCCTGATGTGGATATAAGAATAGTGTACACAGGCCTGAGACCCGGCGAAAAACTATACGAAGAGTTGCTGAACAACGCCGAAAACACCCGCCAGACCTACCATGAAAAAATACTGATAGCCGATGTGCGCCAGTACAACTTCGATGATATAAGCAAGCGCGTGGATAAACTCATTAACACAGCCAGACAACATTATACCATGGAGACAGTCTACCTGATGAAAGACCTGGTGCCTGAGTTTGTAAGCAATAATGTAAACTATGAGAAGGTGAATGTGGAGAAATGAATTTCGTAAAAACAACATTATAAAAAAATGGTTGTCCTGCTGGGCAGCCATTTTTTTATTACAGGTCATTAGGAGTATGTGGCTCCTTTACAAGGAATTTATTGTAATTGAGATGTGTGTTGTGTAAGCAGTAATAGGGAATTTCTTATTCCCATTTATTTATTTCAAAAAAAGCTTTGAAAATTTATATACTTTCTGTTTCTTTGCTGTTCACATAAAATATGCTTTATAATGGAACACAAAATGAATATTATGTCCTTAAGGAAATTCGGTGCTGCTTTGACTTTGGGTTTCCTGGCTGCCACCATGCAGCTATCTTGCACAAAAAAAACGGATAGCAGCAACGATGGCGCTAAGTTTGTAGGCACATGGAGTGGCACAAGCAGTTGCGGCGGAGCATCATCCTTTGTATTGAATGCCGGCAGCGACGGCAATAAGGTTACTAATTCTGGAACCGCAGGTTCCGGTGCATGTCTAAAAAACGTTACACTTACATATACTGCAAATGGCAATAATCTGGTTCTACCTAGTCAAACGTTTACTGACAATTGCGGGCTTTCGTATACAATGAGTGGTAGCGGCACGCTTAGCGGTAATGTTTTAACGATCACTCAAACAGCAACCGGGGGTGTAAATGCGACCTGTGTTTTTACCGGAACAAAATAAAAAAGTATATTTTTAAAATGTAAAACAGCTGCCGTTACCGGCGGCTGTTTGCTTTGTATAGGTTGAGCAATGCAATTCTCCGCCCTTCAAGGCTATACCCCATGCCTGCCCAGTCAACCAGGTGACCAATGAACACTTTATCAAGTTCAGGACGGTCGGTCACCAGAACTTCCGGCTCAAATGTAAATCCCAGTTTGGGCACGTGCAGGTAGCGGAGCCAGTAATATATACGCCGGTGTAAAGGAAAAAAGGCACGAAATACAAAAAACTAAAATAGCCCGTATCAACAGATACGGGCTAATATTATGTAATGTAGTTATCTATTTTACCTGTGCTACAACACCTTTGAAAGCTTCAGGCTCATTCATAGCCAGGTCAGCAAGTACTTTACGGTTCAGGTCAATGCCCTTAGCGGCAAGCTTACCTATAAACTGGGAATAGCTCATACCTTCAGCACGCACGGCGGCATTGATACGCACTATCCACAGGCTGCGGTATTCACGTTTTTTAAGTTTGCGGCCAACAAATTTGTAACCGAGGCCTTTCTCCAATACGTTTTTGGCAACGGTATAAACGTTCTTACGTTTACCGTAATAACCTTTGGCTTGCTTTAATATCTTTTTCCTTCTCTGGCGGGATGCTACTGCATTTACAGAACGTGGCATATGTAAAAATTAATCTCTTTTATTAAAAAATGTGTTTACCTCACCGTGATGGCTATCACGGCTCCTTTCTATCTCATGCACAACATGCGTTTTACCATTGGCTCATTGCTGGCGTGTACCAGACCATGAATACGCAGGTGGCGCTTGCGCGATTTTGACTTCTTGGTCAAAAGGTGGCTTTTAAATGCTTTGTACCTGCGGATTTTACCGGTACCGGTTACATTGAATGTTTTTTTCGCACGTGAGTGCGTTTTCATTTTTGGCATCGTAAACGAATTTGGGATTGCAAAGGTAATTAAATTTTGTATCCTTATTTTCTTTTGGGAAAATTCTTCTGAATATTTATTATGATAATGCAAAAGCGCCTTAATTAAAGGCTTTAAGCCGCCGCACATAACAATACTGACCGCGCAAAAATACAACAATTTATCGCAATACCGTTAATTAGTATTATCCTTTTTAGCGTTTATGTGTGGTATTGAATTCAGTATTTAGTATTTTTACCGCTGTAAATACAAACTATGGCCATACTTCGCTTCAGGGTTTATTGGGAAGAGGACGACCTTACCTACAGGGATATAGAAATTCAGGGTAACCAGACTTATTTAGATTTTCATAAAATTATACTGCTCGCCTACGAATTTGACGGCAAGCACTCCGCGTCATTTTACGAAAGCACTGATAAATGGATTTACGGAAGAGAACTGAACAGCGAAGTACTGGTAAATAAGAAAGACGCTCCCGCACTCTCTATGGGCCGCACCCCTGTAGCGGCTTTGGTTTCCATACCCGGCCAGAAGTTTATTTATGTTTATGACCCCGTTAAAAAATGGACTTTCCATATAGAACTCATCAGCGTAACCAAGGATGAGACTTACAAAAGGGTATACCCTTTTGTGTTGCGCAAAGAAGGTGTAGCACCTGCGCAGTACGGCGTAAAAGGTGTAAACCCGAACAAGCTGATGGAAATAGAAGAAAAATATGACCTCGGCGCCGAAGAAATGGCGGAAGGGTTTGGCGATGAAGGAGATGGCGACAGTGACAGCGACAGCTCAAATGAAGGAGCTGATGAACAGGGAGCCGAAGACGCCAACCAGGATTTTTAAACCGCACTGTGAAAACAGCAATCATTATACAAGGGCCAACAGCGGCGGGCAAAACAGCCATAGCCATTGCGCTGGCGGAGCGGCTGCAAACAGCGGTTGTATCAGCCGACAGCAGGCAATGTTACCTGGGAATGGATATTGGCACAGCCAAACCTACACGCGCTGAGCTCAACCGCGTACCGCATTACTTTATTGACGAGTACCCTGTTACTACCCTGCTCACCGCCGCCGACTATGAAGCCATCGCGCTGCAATACCTGGAAAACATATTTACAGAAAATGACTATGCGGTGGTTTGTGGCGGCACAGGGCTATATATAAAGGCGCTCTGCGAAGGTATGGACGCCATGCCACCTGTAACCCCAGCGATAGACCAGGAAATAACCGCACAATACAACCTGCTGGGCATAGACTGGCTGAGGGAACAAGTGCAGCAACAAGACCCCACGTTTTACGCCACCGGAGAAACCGACAACCCCGCCCGCATGTTGCGCGCCCTGGTATTCATACGCTCTACTAAGGAAAGCATAACCACCTACCGCACAGGCATAAAAAAAGAGCGGGGTTTCAGGATATTAAAAATTGGCATTGAACTGCCAAGGGAGGTTCTTTACGCCCGCATTAATGCCCGGGTTGATACTATGATGCTACAGGGCCTGGAAGCCGAAGCACGGCGCCTGTGTGAATACCGGCACTTAAAAAACTTACAGACAG
>JACMPD010000188.1 GCA_014377675.1 Taibaiella sp. | reverse complement strand
TCGGCTGCGCTCAACCAACGAGACCGAAGACGATGATTGAGCGTAGCCGAAACCACTGCTGAAATCAAAGTGTGATATGAAAGGATATATGTACATATTACAATGTTCAGACGATGCCTACTATGTGGGTAGCACCATCGATTTGGACAGAAGGCTGGCGCAACACCAATGTGGTGAAGGAGCAAACTTTACTAAAAACCGCCTGCCTGTGAGGCTGCTCTATTCTGAAGAGTTTGATAGAATTGATAAAGCTTTTTACCGTGAAAAACAAGTGCAAGGGTGGAGCAGGAAAAAGAAAGAAGCATTGATGCAACAAAATTATGGGGCTCTCCACAATCTTGCAGAATGCAAAAATGAAAGCCATTACAAGCTCAATTGGTTATCAACTAAATGCCAATTTCTGGGCCATAAAGAACTGATTAAACTACATGCAACTGCCTTTTTATGTAGCAGAAAGATACCCGGAAGTGCTGTGCTGAAATGTTATGACTGGGCTATTGAACAAAGAGAAAAAGGCAACTGTGTGGTAAGCGGGTTTCATAGCCAACTGGAAAAAGATGTTTTGCATTATCTGTTAAAGGGTACCCAACCTATCATCATTGCACTTGCAAGGGGATTGAAACAAAAGATTGAACCACAGTTTCAAAAATCTTTTGATGAAGGGCGTCTATTAATAGTAACACCATTTACAAATGAGGTGAAGCGGGTAACCGAAGAAACTGCCGCAGAAAGAAATAAGTTAATGATAGAGTTGGCAGATGAAATTGTTTTGGGGCATGTTAATCCTGATGGCAAGTTGCAGCAACTGGTGAATGAGTTTAAGAATTTGAAGGAAATTAAGTTGTTATAGTCACCCTTGTAATAGAATAAAGGCAGATCAATGGGATATGGGATAGTAAAAAAGTAAAACCATTACAATCTGGCATAGGCTAATTGCCGAACATCATAATACATTTTTCCATTAGGGCAAAGATGTCAGTTTATTTGTGGTACAGGATTTCCCTTACCCACCCCTACTGCAATATAGGAAAAAAGTGCAAGTACACTTCTACTGAAATGGGCAGCTTACCATAGAGACCATTCAGGGAAGGTTCAGAGCGGGAAACTGTTGCCTGTGCGCCAAGGGCAGCGAAAACTCCTTTAAAGAAATAAAGATCGTGTGCGGCGCCGAGGGTGAGGGCCTGCACATTAAACCGGTATCGTTGGCTGTAGGCCAAAGGGTCAAGGGAGAGTTCTTCGCCGGTTTTCTGTACCCATTCGGCACGGCCGTAGATCACTCCTTTTTTCTGGCGGAGTGTGGCCTCCAGCAGGGCGGCGTTTGAGGGCTCTTGTGCAGTTACGGCGTTTTGCCCCCATAGGGCAGTTGCGGCAAAGTATTTCCGGGGCGATATGGGGTAAACATAGGAAGCGGAGGCGGTGGTCCGGGTAATATTTTCGGTGGGTCTTATGGCTTCCGGACCAGTTAAGTACCCCTGCGATACCTGTAACGCCCACCTGGTACTGGGGTTGAAGGATAACCTTGCGCTGCGGGAGTCAAGAACGGGCTTATCAAAATTGTACCTGTTTTCATCAGGTTCATGCCCGTTAAATGAGGAGCCTTCTATTTTGAACCGGCCATACCGCACCCCAAGGGTAGCCACGCCAAAAGCAATATGTGTCGCATCAACCCAGTGATGGCTCAGGGGCGCATCAGGGTTAAAAGAGCCGGAAGGGCGGTGCATGAAAGTGACGGGTCCGAGGGGGGGCTCGCCCGGCAGGCCCGCGTATATAAATACATCTCCTTTGTCAGCATAGGCCCAGGCATAGCTAACTGATAGCTCAGATACGAGGTCGTGCGGATGCTGCCTGTCTATAAGTGCCTTGCCCTGCCATGTTTCGCCGGTCTGGTACAGGAGTGGGTAGCCACCACCGCCCGCGACAGCTGCCTCGGGGCTGAGCATTATGTTAAAGTGAAACAGGCCGTTGTACCCTGTGGCCCGCTGGCCGGACAGCATCACCATGCCGGGTACATCAAATTTTTCCCCTCCCCTGCTGCCCGCTTTATTAATGTCCTGCATGTTGAAGCGGGCAAAAATATCGCCATGCACCATAAAGGTCCAGTGGTGCGTATGAAACATATAGGCGTACATGGGCGATTTGTCGGGGTTCCAGGCGGTTCCGGAGCCGTTGCGGTTCATGGGCAGCTGCACTGAATAGTAGTGCACCATGTCTTTGAGTGTCATTTTATCTTTCTCCGGCGGCTCAGGGCCGTCGTCGTCAGACTTTGAAGGTTTGTCTGCCTCTTCGTCATCATCATCATCATCACTGCTGTGACTGCTTTTTGAGTGGCCGCCGCCATGTTTACTTTGGGCAACCGCTGTTTGCGTACCAAAAAATAATATTGTAACCAGCAGAAGGCGTAACGTATAAACCATATTAGTGTATTAAACTGATGATAAAAGTAACGGTTACAACTGAGATGACTGAGCAGCGGGCATGAAATCCGTGCCAGCATACTGCGCGGACAACCCAGGGAGGCGGTACAACAAAACTATAGCAGTATTCATTCTTTCAATATCAATGCTGTTTTTAACAGAGGTTGCCGCCACCAATAACAACCGGTTCATTCAATACTACTACCTTTGCGCAGATCTTTACAGGGTAATTATGCTTAATACAATTGAAGACGCGTTAGAAGACCTCCGCCAGGGGAAGTTGCTGATAGTGGTTGATGATGAAGACAGGGAAAATGAAGGCGACTTTGTTACCGCCGCCCACAATGTAACACCGGAGATTATCAACTTCATGTCGAAACATGGCCGCGGGCTTATTTGCGCGCCCATTACAGAACAGCGTTGCGATGAGCTGCGGCTCAACCTGATGGTGGAGAACAATACCGTGCTGCACCAGACACCATTTACAGTGTCGGTTGACCTGATAGGCAATGGCTGCACCACGGGCATCAGCGCCCAGGACAGGGCAAAGACCGTGCAGGCACTCATTAATAAAGATACCAAACCGGAAGACCTGGGTCGCCCCGGGCATATCTTCCCGCTGAGGGCTAAAAACGAAGGGGTGTTGCGCCGCTCCGGCCACACCGAGGCAACTGTTGATCTCGCACGCCTGGCTGGCTTTGAGCCCGCTGGTGTATTGGTTGAGATAATGAATGATGATGGCACCATGGCCCGCATGCCGGAGCTGCATGAGATAGCCAAAAAATTTGACCTGAAAATAATTTCGATAAAGGACCTCATAGCCTACAGGCTGATGAAGGAAACGCTGATAAAGGAAGAAGCACATGTGCAGATGCCGACCAAGCATGGCGATTTTGAACTATACGCTTTCCGCCAGACTAATACAGGGGAAACCCACCTGGCGCTGGTAAAAGGCAAGTGGGAGAAAGACGAGCCGGTACTGGTGCGCGTGCACAGCTCTTGCTTTACAGGAGATATATTGCATTCTTTGCGTTGCGACTGTGGCGACCAGCTTGTTGCCGCCATGGAAATGGTGGAGCGCGAAGGGAAGGGTGTGGTATTGTATATGAACCAGGAAGGCAGAGGCATAGGGCTTTTTAATAAACTGAAGGCCTACAAACTGCAGGAAGAAGGCAAGGATACCGTTGAGGCCAACCTGGCACTCGGCTTTAAAAATGACCAGCGCGATTACGGCATTGGTGCCCAGATACTCAGGCACCTTGGTATAGCTAAAATAAGACTAATGACCAATAACCCGCGCAAACGCGCTGGCCTCAGGGGCTATGGTCTTGAAATAGTGGAGAATGTGGCCATTGAAATAGTGCCTAATGTACACAATGAATTTTACCTGCAAACCAAGAGGGATAAGCTGGGACATGAGATATTGAAGTAGGAAAAGGAGAGAATTAAACACATTTTACGTCTTCATTTAGCTCAAACTAAAAAAAAGGAAACAAAACGAGCGTGCATATTCGTTTTGTTTCCTTTTTTATTTGTTGGGGATAGCTGTAAGAGTGCCAATTTTCGTTAAGTATATTTGCCAGTACCGGAGAGTAACCGGATAACAGGATTGAAGTTACCGGAAAATATGGGCAAATTAAACTTTGGCGGTCCGTTATATACACTCTTCCATTAATCGCTTAGAAATTTCGTCCTTTTTTATTTGATCAATATCATCGCACAATTGAACATAATTACAGATAACGCTTTTATTTTGCAAACATATTTTTATCAACCTTCCGGTAGACAATGAGGTTACCCCCTCTGCCTCAATATTAGAAATAGTATTTTTACTAAACCCTAATATGAGACTAAATATGGAAGCGGGAATGTTGTACTTGTGTCTAAAATCAACTATTTCTGCGGGCGATGCTGCCCCCTTCGCAATATGATACGCATTTTTCAGTGCTTTAATATTCCGTTCCATTTGACTTTTAGTATAGTGTCTCTCTTTAGTATATTTATTGATCATGCCGGTTTCTTCGTCAACCATATTGTCCAAATAGAAAACCTCAGCATATTCCAACTTTATGCCCTTGTAAAATCTAATAACAGGCGCACATAATTCATCAGTTGGTATATTTTCTCGTGTCAATATTTTCTTAGTTTCCATAAAAGTCAATTTTTAAAAGTCTGTGCTATCGGAAAATCAGGCACATGATTAGAAAATAATAATATTTGCAGCCCCAATAATGCTAACCCGTATTTTAAATATATCTCTACTTTACTCTTCCCAACTACCGTGCAAAACGCACATCCATCAAAATCAGCGCTTTTTGATGGATCTATTCCCCTGTAGTAATTTTCTACCGACAAATTATTAATTGCTTTTTCAATATCAACTATCTCAATATCAAAATCAAGTGCTAAAACAGTGAGTTCATCATTAGCTTTTTTTGTGAAAGTTATCTCTACACCCTGAGCAATTCTTTTCCTTGTTTCATCAAAGAAATCTGAGATCAAGGTTACGTTATCAGATGTATATGGCAATTGTTTCATTGTGTAGGTTTGTTGTGACAAAGATACAAAAAAAATCTCGTCAATTCCTAATGATTGGGAATCAAAAACAGCATAAGTGATTATATTATTAAAATAATAAGCAAAAGCTACAATCTTAAGTAGACCCGCAAAATCACATATCCACAGAAAACGCCCCCAAAACACCCCCAAACCCGCACTGGTATTGACTATACCCTATTGCGAAAATTGTGGATATCTCACTATGTATAGTTGTTGAAGGTGTATGTATTTAGTGTAATTTTGTGGTGAAATTAAAAATCAGAAAAATAAATAAATAGATATATGGCAGACGATAAATTGAAAGTGCTGAAGCTGGCGATGGATAAGATTGAGAAGGACTATGGCAAAGGTTCTGTGATGATGCTTGGCGAAAAGGGACATGAAGTAATGGACGTTATCAGCACCGGCTCCATAGGGCTTGATGTGGCACTTGGTGTCGGCGGCCTGCCGCGTGGCCGTATTGTGGAAATATATGGCCCTGAATCTTCAGGTAAAACAACTATTGCCATTCATACTATTGCTGAGGCACAGAAAAAAGGCGGTATCTGCGCTATTATAGATGCGGAGCATGCCTTTGACAGCAACTATGCCCGCAAACTGGGTGTAGATGTGGACAGCCTCATCATTTCACAACCTGACTATGGTGAGCAAGCGCTTGAAATTGCCGACAGGCTGATTTCTTCTGGTGCAGTTGATGTAGTTGTGATTGACTCCGTGGCTGCACTGGTACCTAAGGGTGAGCTGGAAGGTGAAATGGGCGAAAGTAAGATGGGCCTACAGGCGCGCCTTATGAGCCAGGCATTGCGTAAACTTACCGCAACTATTTCCCGCACTGGTTGCTGCTGCATATTCATTAACCAGTTACGTGAAAAGATTGGTGTTATGTTTGGTAACCCTGAAACGACTACAGGTGGTAATGCGTTGAAGTTCTATGCTTCAGTGCGCCTGGATATCCGCCGCATCAGCCAGATTAAAGACGGCGATGTAGCCAGCGGTAACCGCACCCGTGTAAAAGTGGTGAAGAACAAAGTAGCGCCGCCTTTCCGCCAGGTGGAATTTGATATCATCTTTGGTGAGGGTATCAGCAAAATAGGTGAGATAATAGATATGGGCGTTGATTTGCAGATACTGCAAAAGAGCGGTTCATGGTTCAGCTACAAAGATGGCAAAATAGGCCAAGGCCGTGATTCGGTAAAAACCTTCCTGCATGACAATCCTGAGGTTGCTGCTGAAATTGAAGGCCGCATCCGCGAGGCACTACAGGTAGTAGCTTAAACTTTGGCATACATATATTACAGCAATAGAACGGGCGTCATTTACATTGGCGCCCGTTCTTTTTTCACCTTAGCACCTGGCATGGAACCACCAATTAATATTACTGTTTATACTGATGGCAGTTGCCACACCCAGTTGTGCACCGGCGCATGGGTGGCTATCGTATTGATAAACAACGAAAAAATAATACGCACCGGAACGGCCACTGATACCACGCACCACCGCATGGAGGTAACCGCTGTAATAGAGGCATTGCAATACATAAGGCAGCACGCAACAGCACCGGCTGCAATAAAAGTAATAACCGACAGCCAGTTTGTTGCCGGGCTAACCGGGCGCCGGGAAAGACTCACCGGTATGGGCTTTCAAAACAAAAAAGGGAATACGCTCCGCAATGCCGACCTGATACAGGAGTTTCTGTCGCTTGAAGCAGCCATGCACCCGGAAATAACAAAGATAAAAGCCCATCAGCAGGCAAATGCGGTAACGGAGTACAACATAGAGGCTGACCGGCTGTGCCGGCAACTGGTAAGGGATATGGTGGGTGCCGGTAGGCTGGCAGGGAAATAGCGGGAGCAATTGCTTTAACATAGCTCAGGTGATTGGTGATAGTTTAAAAAAAGAAACACCGCTGGCATTAAGCATTTGAAGAGTAAGGTAACCGGGTTCTGCTTTATCTTTGAAGAAATCTTTACAATTGGCACTCAGGCTTTTTATGATATTAGTAGGCTGCAGACCCCCGGGCAGGTTTACGGAGCAGCACGATATATTTTTCGGGATAGGAGAAAGTATGAAAAGCCTGTTGCCCGAGATAAAGGAGTACTGGCCTGAGGCTAAGGGCAAGCTGCATATTGATGCCTACCGCGAGGTGACAGCGGTGGATGGCTACAGTATTGAAGTTGTTGAAAAACAGAATGGCGCAGGCAGAGAAGCGCAACTATTCTTCATCAACCTCGGGGGGTATCAGCGGGGCCTGTTTGATGAACTGCACTTCAAGGTACTTACGGTGCAGCCTGATAAAGCCCGCGCAGTGAAACAAGCCAAAACCACTGAATTTTTTAAGAAAAACGGCTTCCTGCCGGGTGCCGGCGCCCACATTGATGACCAGCATGGTATAGACATTGATGACCTCCACAAGGTAAATGACATATTGCCGCCCCGCCAGAAAGAACTATATTCACTGCGTATAACCCGCAATGAGGCCGTGGTGGCTGATGTTCTGCATCTGGGGTATTTTAAACTCACGGGGTTTAAGTAGGTGGGAGGGTGTTCTTTCTCCAGCCGCTTAAAGCGCATCACATGGCGGTTGGTTCGCTCGGGCTTACTGCTTAACCATAATTAACCTCGGCCTTTTCATCTGCGCTCTACTTTTGAGGCAGATTAAATGCGATATTTTATGGTTAGGGTTTCAGGTAGTGCCGCAGTTCTGTTTTTTCTGGCCGTTGGTAATGTGGGTGCGCAGGTAGTGCAGAAAACAGATACCTCAAAGGTAAAGGCACTGAAAGAGGTAAGTATAAAAGCGCAAAAAAGCGTGACTGAAACGGCACCGGGCAAAACAATAGTGAACGTGCAATCGATGGCTGGCAACACAGGTAAAAACCTGCTTGATTTGTTGCGGCGGATGCCGGGCATAACTGTTGACGCACAGGGCAATATTTCTATGGCGGGTAAACAGGGCGTATTAGTAACCATTGATGGCAGGCAGACCTACCTGGGCGGCGAAGACCTAACCAGTTATATGCAGAGTATAACCGCCGAAGACGTGGCACAGGTGGAATTGATAACCCAGCCAGCGGCCCACTTTGACGCGGAAGGCAATTCAGGGATTGTGAATATTAAACTTCGCAAAATAAAGAAGCGGGGCTTTAATGGCATAGCTACAACCGCGCACACTTTTAGCAAACTGTATGGAAATTTCAATACACTACTGCTTAACTATAGGGTTAATAAGCTGAACTACTACGCCAGCATCAACTATCAGGACGCCGCGGGCACCGTTGACTGGACTAACGATATGAAGTTTACCGGTGCCTCAGGGGAAATACTTAGCCGCTCAGCAATGCATTCGGTGCCTGTGGAAAAATTTGAAAAGTGGAATTTGAGGGGCGGGGCTGACTACAGTTATGATATCAACACCACAATGGGCATTGGGGTTACCGGCGCATATTATACCAACAAAATGCACTCTGTAATCAACACCACAAACGAAGATATAGCGGGCGGCACCACATTGATGACGCGCAACACTAATGAAGCCTCCCTGCGCAGAAATGGCGCTGTAAACGCCTACCTGAAACACGCTTTTAGTAAACAGGCGGAACTGAATATAAGCCTTGATTACCTGCTTTTTACCCGCAAAATGAGCCAGCACCTGGCCACAGACGCCACTAAGGACGGGCAGCAACTGCCCGGTCAGCTTGCCCTGCGCAGCCAGTTGCCCATAAACATACAGATATGGAGCGGTAAAGCGGACTATTCACTTGCATTGGCCAACGGGTTAAAAATTGAAAGCGGGGCGAAATTCAGCCATGTAGCGGTGGATAATTCGGGACTCTATGAAACCTATATTAACGGTAGCTGGCTGTATGACAGCAGCCGCACTAATCACTTTTTGTATGATGAAAACATAAGCGCGCTATACATCAACGCTACCCGCAGGCTGCGCAACACCGGCCGGTGGGAAGGACAGTTGGGCCTCCGCGGGGAGCTGGCGCAGCTCCGTGGGATGCAACAAGCTACTAAAGAAGAATTCACCAGGCGGATGCCAGCCTTATTCCCTACGGCTTACCTGAGCTACAAGGCGGACAGCAACAATAGTTTTGAACTCAGCTACGGGCGGCGGGTGGAGCGGCCGCACTATAGTATGCTTAACCCCTTCAACTACTATACCTTTTACAATACTTACCAGAAAGGAAACCCGGGCCTGTTGCCGCAATACAGCCATGACGTGCAGCTGAAGCATACATACAAAGACAAGCTCACTACCACGCTTGATGTATCAGCTGTGACTGATAACCTCAGCAATGTTGTAGTAGCCGATGCCGCTACGCAAACTACCTACGGTATCCCGGTAAACTTTGGTACAACGAAAATGGCATCGCTAAGCGTTGGCTACAATGGCAAACCATACCCCTGGTGGGATCTTGTGGTAACCGTGCAGGGTATGTATAGCTCGCAAAGCGGTCTCATTAACAATAACCCGGTAGCAAACGCCGCTCCGGCCGCCGCAGTGTGGCTGAATAACCAATTCACAGCGGGTAAATGGACCGTGGATTGCTGGGTTAACTACAACAGCACAGCGGTCAGCTCGCCTGTGTCCCGTGACCGGCAAAACCTGTTCCTGTCCTTCGGTGCTTTGCGCAAGTGGTGGCATGACACGCTTACCGCCAAGTTGGCAACAGACGACCCTTTCTATAGCTATCGGAACGCATCAGAAAGCGCCCAGCCCGGCCTCTACAGCCGCAGCACCCTGAAACCCAACAGCCGCACCGCTACTCTATCCCTTACCTGGAGTTTTGGCGCCAGGGCTGAAAACAACACAGCCCGCGAAAGTAACGGGCCGGAGGAGGTAAAGAGATTGTAGGGGGATTACATTTTCACAAATCAAGTGCCAGCATCTTTTTTACCGGTGACATTATTTTCAAGATAATCTTCAAACTGATACTGTATAGATAAAAGGTTATTTCTTAAAACCTGCTCTACTGTCTGTTTTTGAACATGACTGTCAATAAATTTTCTAAGATCTTCCTGTTTACCTCCATTCCATATGTCATTAAATGAAATTTCGCTATTGTTTTTCATGACGTTTGCCTTAAAAATGTGTCAATCAGTTTTCCGCTTCTTCTGGTGGTATCCCTATTGTTGAATTAAGTTCAATCTTAATAAGCACCCAAAAACTTATGGCCATTAAAGTGGATGAGGTGATCAGGGTTGTCAGCGATCCATACTTCAGTCTCCCACGCAATATCGGTTATCCATTTACGGAAAACCATTTTTGAATGGAATGCTGTTACAAAAATCAATTCCGCTTTACAGTTTTTTAGTAGTTGTTTCAATTCGTAAACCCTTACTTCGCTCATTGGCCCGGAGCTATGGACAGCTTCTATCAGATAAAGCCAATTATTTTTTCTGCTGAAAGCTATGATGTCTGGCAATTCATCATGTGATAATTTGAAAAAATTAAGCTTCTTTAATTCCTCTCGTTCAATGTGCAACATTTTGTTTGAAGTATCACCTATATATAGAACTTCACAATCACTGCCGAATCTTGGGAGAAAATTTTCAATGATTTCTTTTTGCAAAATATTATGTTCACCTAATGATAACTCAAGCGGTTTTCCATCAGGAAGGGTTACAGGAATTAACAAAATCTCCCGCTTTCCGGAAAGTATTTCAGAAAGGTTGTTGTTGCCGGCAACAAATTTTTCAAGGTTGCTACCCCAGCCCTTTGCTCCAAAAGAAATGATTAATTTTTTAAAATCAGGGTTTAAGGTGTAACCACGTGTGGGGTCATTAGTAGCGGCACCAGGATTATCGCTGCTATTAACAACAAGGCCAGCAAGGACTAACAGTTTCAAATCTTTTCTCCGGATGTCGTCATAGGAACCTGGTGAAATATTCTCTTCAAAATTCAGGTTGACATACGATATTATTTCACGTGTTTTTAAATGCCTGTTTTCGTCATCCCCTTTTGCTTTTTTCCAATCACTCGTTACATCAGCGACTGCCAGTAAACACATGGCCATCCTTTCAAGTCTCCTTTCTGATTTATCAGCTAAAGGAATACCTACACAATGTAAAATATCCAATGCTTCATTAATTACCTTTTGCACCGGCACCGGCTTTGTACTCTTAGTGATATAGCTCATCAGAACAAGGAAAGTACTTTATTTGCTTTTAAATTATTACCGAGAATCTCATCTTTTGTGAGTGCTGGCTCCATTTTATAACAATCTTTCAGAGACAGCGCTAGCTGGTATGCGAGCAACGGAGGTACGGCATTGCCAATTTGGTTATAACGCTGAGTTTCGTTTCCGGTAAATTGAAACCAATCAGGAAAACTCTGTAAACGCGCTGCTTCACTATGCAAAAGCCTCCTTCTGCGGCCGTCTTTCAACCGGACTCTCTGCATATCTCCGGTGGCACCGGCAAGGTTTCGGCAGGTTAGGGTCCGGGCGGGTCTGTCGGGATATAAATCTCTTGGATTTATGCAGTCAGAAGCTTTTTCGTATTTAGCTACATAGGTATCCATGGAAGCTGTAAAAAATTTACTTTCGGCAGGCGTTGTAAACATGATATCACCTATAGCCTCCCCTACTGTTACCTTACGGCTGGAAGGCTTAGGAAAAGTGAATTTCGTCCGGTGACCAACAACAAATAATCTTTCTCTGTTTTGCGGTACCCCGTAATTAACGGCATTGAGCAACTTATAATCTATAATGTACCCGAGGCACTGCAATTCGTTGATTACCATTTCAAAATACCATTTATTCGTATAAAGAAGCCCGCGTACATTTTCAAACATGAAAACCCTAGGATTCAATTTCTTTATAGCGTCGATGAAAACCGGAAATCCATCACGTGCGTCCTCAAACCCTTTTTGATGGCCGCCAACGCTGAAAGGCTGACATGGGGGGCCTCCAATAACTATATCAGCATGTGGGTATTCAAAATCAAGATTTAGTTTGATGGGACGGCACGTTCCTTCCAGATTTTCCTGATAAGTAGCGGCGGCAGCGGTGTCCATTTCAAATCCAATTGTTTTATATCCTGCCGCTTCAAATCCTAACGATAAGCCACCGCAACCAGCAAACAAATCAAGTACGATTTCATCCTCAGTTATAACCGGCACTAAAAGTCTGTTGATTTCAGCTATATATTCCATGTTTCCGCGGCTCTAAATAATAATGTAAAAATACCGAAAAAAGAGGAAACGTTTCCGGTAACATTTTATCGAACAGTGGTCGTTCACGTTTCATTTGTCCCTTTCATCGTTTTTTAAAGACGAAAAGGAAAAAGCGTCTATTTGATTTTTACATGAATATGATCATCATGCCTTACCGCATGGCACCCTTGAAACCTCGTCTTCTATCTCGTCGTGCAGACTGTGTATGTGAAGCGGATATGCTAAATGTAGCTGCCTCAAAATTGAAAAAAATAAACCAGTAGTCCCGGTTTTTAACCAGGACTACTGCATATATAATAATTAAATCTATTTAAAAAGTGGCTGCGAAATCATTCAGCTTGGTGTGCAGCGCGGCTCTGTTGGTGGCCAGGTCTGCTTTCAATGACCAGATAACATTGTAAATGCTGTATTGGTTATTCATTACAGTTGTATATGAGGTGCTGGCCGCAGCAGAGCTAGCAGATGCAATATTGCCCTTGGTCACTGCCAATTCTGCAAGCAACATATTGTGCACTTCGGTCCAGGTAGTATTTGCGTGGGTCATATCACCAACGAAAATGAATGAATCAAGCAGGTTTACCTTCGCTGTGAAAGCGGCAACTGATACGGCTGAAGATTGTGCGTGTGCCTTCTGTATGGTTCCGGCACAGGCTGCTGTTATCAAAAAGCAGGAAAGTAATATACGCTTCATCGTCTTAATTTTTTATAAAGTTACTGATTTATACTGAAAATATAACTATTCACTATCTAAGACAGATGCACCCCCCCTGTATAGTTGGGTAGCATAGCGTAAAGATGGGGAATTTATTTTTTCACCCAGCCCCAGTTCACTCCATTTTTTGTCAACAGCGGCTATTGTAGCCGGGTCAGCGGCAATAATATTAGGCCACGGCCTGTCAAAATTATCCAGCTTTTTTGTTTTGCGGGTACCGTCGAGGCCGAGCATGGTTTGGCCGCTTTGGTTTGTGCCATAAAAATGATCTCTTCTCGGGTCCATGTTATTGCAAAAGCGCCACAATACGTCAGCTATATCCACTGCATCAACGGTGTGCTCCACATAAAGTATCATCTTTATGCCGTGCATTCCGGGCATGGCGCAAAGTTCTTCATGCACGGCTTTTACATGGCCCGGCCTGTTTTTATGAACTGCGGCAAACAATACGGGTATATCCCATTTGCGGGCGAGGTTTTCATTAAGGCTGGTTATTTCGCTGAGTTTGCTTTTTATGCCCTCGGCGGAAAATTCAGCCGAAAGTTTAAAGGCAGGCAGCGGTTCCGTCATTTCCTCTTCCAGCTTCAGGGTGCCGTCAATACACATTTTACCGCCAAAGCCCAGCTTGGCGCAGCTGTGGTCCAGTACATCCATCGGCCCCTGGCTGAAATAGACATCTGTAGCGGGGTTTATATTGTCAAAAACATACTTGGCTAATGCTCTATAGTCATCGATTTTTGTTTTGCCATCAGCCAGCACCAGTATTTTGTTAAACATCATTTGTCCTGCGCCCCACATGGCGTTCATTACCTTCTGGCCCTGGCCGGCATATTCTTTATTTATAGTGGCTATTACCAGGTTATGAAACACACCTTCCACCGGCATGTGCATATCTGTTATCTCCGGTACCATTGTCATTTTTATAGGGGCGAGGAAGATGCGTTCCGTTGCCTTGCCTATCCAGGCGTCTTCCTGCGGCGGAATGCCTACAATGGTTGCCGGATATATGGCATTCTTTCTATGCGTAATAGCTGTTACATGGAAGCGCGGATACCAGTCTGGCAGCGAGTAGTAACCGGTATGGTCGCCAAAGGGTCCTTCCCATATCAGCTCTTCTTCAGTATCCACGTAGCCTTCTATTATAAAATCAGCGTCGGCGGGCACTTCTATATCAGGCTGTGTAATGCACTTTACAAGTTCAACTTTCTTTTTGCGCAGAAAACCCGCCAGCATGTATTCATCCACATTTTCAGGAAGTGGAGCGGTAGCGGCATAGGTATAAACCGGGTCGCCACCCAGGGCCACTGCCACCGGCATGCGCTTGCCGAGTTTCTTATATTCGTTGTAGTGGCGGGCACTCACTTTGTGTTTGTGCCAGTGCATACCCGTCATAGTAGGTTCAAAAACCTGCATTCGGTACATGCCTATGTTTCTTATGCCGTTATTAGGGTCTTTGGTGTGTATAGCGGGCAGTGTTATAAAGGGGCCGCCATCCTGAGGCCAGCACGTAAGCACGGGTATTTTGCTGAGGTCAGGCTTTGCCATAATCACTTCCTGGCAGGCACCACGGCCGCTCACTACTTTGGGCATCCAGGAGGCGAACTTACTGAGCTGCGGCAGCATAGCCAACTTGTCTAAAATGCTATTTTTAGGTGTTGACAGCGTTTTAAAAAGGTTTTCTATTTCGTGCATTACATCATCGAGCCGCTCTACGCCCAAGGCTATGCACATTCGCTTTTCGCTGCCCATGCTGTTGATTAGCAAAGGGAAATCGGTACCCGTATTTTCAAAAAGCAGCGCTTTGTTGCGGTCGGGGGTTTTAGAAATCCTATCCGTTATTTCCGCCATTTCCAGTATGGGGTTCACGAAGGTCTTAATTCTCACCAGTTCACCTGCCTGCTCCAGTGCGTCAATAAACGCCTGCAAAGATTTGTAAGCCATAGCACAAAGGTAGGGAGTTTTACTGCGGGTGTTATTGTGTTTTGGCTAGTGTGGTATTGAGGAGTTAAATAGTTTTTCTTGTGGACGGCATTGATTGCATAAAATAAAATTATCTTTATTAGACTAAATTCCGGTTTTCCTTCCTGCCCGCCAACGCAAAATAAATAACGCCACAGCTATCAGGTTTGTATTATACTTTATACTTTTGTCAATTAAACTTAAGGCGATAAATGAAGAAAATACTTTTGGCGGCAGGCGCTGTGGCGGTAATGACTAATGGGGCTTTTGCTCAAAAAAATAAAGTAAAAATAGAAACTGAATATGGTAATATAGTGGTGATGCTCTATGACATGACCCCTAAAAATACCGAAAATATGGTGAAGCTGGCGCGGGAGCATGTATATGACAGCCTCCTTTTCCATCGTTGCATTCCGCAGTTTATGATACAGGGAGGAGACCCTGACAGTAAAAACGCCAAACCCGGACAAACCTTGGGCAATGGCGGCCTCAAGTACACTGTGCCCGCGGAGATAAGCGACAGCCTGTTCCACAAAAAAGGCGCGCTGGCGGTTGCCCGAGACAACAACCCCGATAAATCAGGCTCATCGAGCCAGTTTTACCTGGTAGTGGGCAAAACCTACACTGACGATGAACTGGATAAAATAACCGCACGCACAGGCCGCAAGTTTACTGCCACACAGCGGGAGGCTTATAAAACTGTTGGTGGTACACCGTTTCTTGATGGCAACTATACTGTTTTCGGGCAGGTGCTGGAAGGGCAGGATATAGTAGACAAAATATCAATGGAGCCGCGCGATGGCAGCGACCGGCCTAAGAAAGACATGCGCATTATAAAACTGAGGGTGATGAAGAAGAAAAAGAAATTCCTGTTTTTTTAATTGACTATGCCTTATGAAATATGTATACCTGTGTTTTATGGCCCTTTGTTGCAGTGCCGGACAAGCCGGCGCACAGTGGATAGCGCCTGAAGGTAAAATAATTAACTACCGGACACTTGTATGGGCTGACTTTGGCGGCAAGCCGACCAAGGCACTACTAGACGAAGGTGTGGTTGCGGCAACGCAGCCTGCCATATATGCTCTACCTCAGGGTGTAGAGCGACTTGATAATGGTAAGCTGAAAATAGGCTTTAAGGTTAAGTGCGCCTTTCAGACAGCATCATGGCGGCGGGAAGACATGGGCGATATGCCTTCAGACTACGTACTGAACCACGAGTGCGACCACTATGACATCGCTCTAACTTTCGCCAACAAGCTGCAGCAAGACCTTACGAACAAGGAGTACAGCGAAAAGGGGTTTGAAAAAGAGATATTGAATATTTACCATCCGCTGCTGAAAAAATATCACGAGGTGCAGAGCAGCTATGACTCAATGGCGGGGCATGGTGTAAGTAAAGATAACCAATACCTATGGGACCTGAGGATAAAGAAATGCCTGGAGCTAACGACTGATCAGTATTACAGCAGCCCGCTGAGTGTAGCCCAGCAGGTATTAAACCCCGGCCAGGTGGTAAAGCGGCTGCCCGATGAACCCGCAAGGCTGTTCGCGGTACGCTGCAGGCCCCTGAAGGCGGAATTTACTGACGAAATAGCCCCCAAACTCACAGAAACTAAAGAATGGACCGGCGAGAACTCCGCTGTAATAGCCTTTTATACCCAGCCCTTTAAAATAGAAAAAGAGTTTGAGCCTGCCACTGAAGGCACCCGCCTGCTCGCATACGCCTTTATGCCTATGGCTGAGCGGGAATATAAAAGAGTGTTGATTGATACCTTCTGCATTGAGGGAAAAGCCCCAAAGATAACGGGTGTTTTCTTCGCCAATGCCGACTCTGCCGATAAAATAAAAGAAATGGTGATAACCACCAGCACAGACATAAAATTGAATGACCGCAAAGGGACAGTATACACCAACAAGGTGTATGACAACACAGGGATGAAAACCTTCCCTTCCCGCCTCAGAAAACTAATTGCGGTTAACGCGCTTATTGAAGGTGGCTTCGAGGGCACGGAAAACGGAAAACCGGTAAAAGCACGCCTGAAAACGGAAGGTGATATACGGGCTGAATTGAAAAAACAGGGCTTTGAAGTGGCGCCTAATATACCGTAGCCGCGGATTATTAATAAAATAACGGCACCTGTTCCCCCAGCAGCAGACCCGCCTCACGCGCTTTCTGAAACAGTACGGCTATGGCATTGCGGCCGGTGGCGCCAAGGTCAGCTGAATATTCATTTACATACAGGTTTATGTGGCTGCGCATTACGTCTTCTTCCATTTCCTGTGCGTTGGCAGTAACAAAGGTAGGCAGAGCCGGGTAGTTGCGCCAGGCAAAGGCAAGGCTTTCTTTAATTATACCATCCACCTGCGCGCATAGGGATGCATCAAAACTGCGGCGCATTACAATGCCGCCAAGTGGTATGGCCGCCCCGGTGGCCTGCTCCCACCATTCGCCGAGGTCAACAAGCTTGTGAAGGCCCTTTTTATGGTAGGTAAAGCGCCCCTCGTGTATCATAAGCCCGGCGTCAAACCCGCCGCCGAGCACAGCGCTTTCAATATCGCTGAAGACCATTTCTTTTTTGTTCTTAGCACCGGGGAAGGCAAGCGTAAGCAACAGGTTGGCGGTTGTTTTTATGCCCGGTATGGCTATACGGAAATTGTTGATCTCGGCCATATCAAGCGGCTGGCGCGATACCAGCAACGGGCCTACGCCCTTGCCCAGTGCGCTGCCGCTGTGCAGCAGCGCATAGTCATTTACGGTGTGCAGAAAGGTATTATAGCTGAGCTTGGTAATATCAAGCCTGCCCTGCTCCGCCCACAGATTGAGGGTTTCCACATCTTCCATTACATAGTCAAACTCAATACCACCGGTATCAATTTTACCGTTGACCATGGCGTCAAAAATAAAAGTATCATTCGGGCAGGGGCTAAAACCAATTGTCAGCTTCATAGCGCAAAATTAATGAACTTACCCGCCGCCCCTGCTGTTGCCCGGTATATTTTTGTGCCCGCCTCACCTTAACTTTACCTGAAACCACTTACATTAGTATTAAATAACGCTACATGCCCCTCACCATACAGTACTGCTCCGATCTTCACCTTGAATTCGTGCATAATGAAAAATTCATGCAAAAACATCCTCTTGAGGTAAAAGGAGATATACTGCTGATGGCCGGCGATATAGTGCCGTTCGCTGAAATAGATAAGCATCACTATTTTTTTGACTTTGTGGCAGATAACTATGCTGCGGTATACTGGGTACCAGGCAATCACGAATACTACAATGCTGATATTGCGGAAAGAAGCGGTGCCTTCCGCGAAAAAATAAGAGACAATGTGTTTCTGCTCAATAACACTACGGTGCCCCTTGCCGGCGATACCGAATTGGTTTGTACAACTCTGTGGAGCAAAATAAACCCTGCTGACGAATGGGAGGTGGTACGCGCCATGAGCGACTTTCATGTAATAACCAACAATGGCCATAGGTTTACTATCAATGACTTTAACCGCCTGCACGCTGAAAGCCTGAGCTACCTTACCGGCGCGCTGGCCACGGGCACAGCAAAGCATAAAATAGTAATGAGCCACCACATACCCACCTACATGCACTACCCGCCTAAGTACAAGGGCGACCTACTGAGCCAGGCGTTCGCCAGCGAGCAATTTGAACTGATAGAACAAGCGGGCGTCCACAGCTGGATCTTCGGGCACCACCACTGCAATATCCCCGAATTCAAAATAGGCGGCACCCATATGCTCACTAACCAGCTTGGCTACGTAAAATATGGCGAGAACAAGGGTTTTTCAAGAGGGCGGGTGGTTGTTGTGGAGAGAGGGTAATTGTCACCTTTCAAAATAAAAAACGGAGGAGAAGTCTTTTAAAGCCTCTCCTCCGTTTTTATATACTGTAGTTTATTCTATAAAAGCCTACAATGCCGCTTTGTAGCGTGCGTCTACTTCTTTCCAGTTAATAACACTCCATATCGCTTTCAGATAGTCAGGGCGTTTGTTCTGGTACTTGAGGTAGTAGGCGTGCTCCCATACATCAATACCCAGTATTGGGGTACCTTTTACTTCGGCTACATCCATTAGCGGGTTATCCTGGTTGGGGGTTGATGACACCTGCAGTTTGCCATCGGCAACCAGCAGCCATGCCCAGCCGCTACCGAAACGGGTAGTGCCGGCGGCATTCATTTTTTCTATCAGCGCATCAAGCGAGCCAAAGGCTTCATCAATTGCAGTTGCAAGCTCGCCCTGTGGCTGGCTGCCATTGTTGCCGAGTACTGACCAGAAGAGGGAGTGATTGTAATGGCCGCCGCCATTGTTGCGCACTGCGGCAGGGTATGCCGAAATATTAGCCATCAACTCTTCAAGTGATTTGTTTTCACCATCAGTGCCCGCAAGTGCTTTGTTGAGGTTGTCAACATAAGCCTGGTGGTGCTTGTCATGGTGTATTTGCATTGTCTGGGCATCAATATGCGGTTCCAGCGCGTCAAATGCATAAGGTAATGGCGGTAGTGAGTGTACCATAGTTAATTCAGTTTTTTTTATTGATTCAAAGTTAGTGCCAAAAGGCAAAATCTTTTAGGAAAACTTTTAATAGTAACATAAGCTATTAATATTTGACGGCTATCCCTGTACCCTGAAGCCACGCTACAAATAGTGACCCAGGTTTAAAACGGCCTGGTAACCAGGTGTGTAGTAAGTGTAGCGCAGCGTCTGGCGGCGGCTACCGCGCAATACTATTGTATTGTTACCTTTGCGGCATGTTTTCCGCGGAATCAGTACTCGTCAACGCCCTTGACACTATCAGGCTTGAAGCCGAATCAGTGACCATGCTCATGAAATATATCGATGTTTCTTTTATAGAAGCGGTGCGTATCATACATGAGTCACGCGGGCGCATAGTGGTGAGTGGCATAGGTAAAAGCGCGGTTATAGCCCAGAAAATAGTAGCTACCTTCAACTCTACAGGGACACCTTCGTTATTTATGCACGCCGCTGATGCTATACACGGCGACCTGGGGATGATACAGCCTGACGATGTGGCCATAATTATATCAAAAAGCGGCAATAGCCCGGAGATAAAAGTACTGGTGCCGCTCATTAAAAACTTTGGCAACAAGGTGATAGGTATTTGTGGCACTGTAGGGTCTTACCTGGCAGTGAACGCTGATATAATGCTCAACACTACCGTTGAAAAAGAAGCCTGCCCCAATAACCTTGCCCCTACTACCAGCACTACAGCGCAGCTGGTAATGGGCGATGCGTTGGCCGTTTGCCTGCTGCACCTGAAGGGGTTCACTGAAAAAGACTTCGCCCGCTACCACCCCGGTGGTGCGCTGGGCAAGCGGCTTTACCTGCGCGTGGCCGATATGAGCGACGCTAACCAGACGCCAGAAGTGAACACCGGCAGCTCCCTAAGAGAGGTGATCTATGAAATATCAGGCAAGCGACTGGGCGCCACCGCCGTTACTGACGCCGGGGGCGCACTGAAAGGCATAATAACCGATGGCGACCTGCGCCGGATGCTTGAAAAAAATGAAAACCCGGGGCAACTCACGGCGGCTGATATACTCACGCCAAACCCTAAATCAATTGATGGCGGAGAACTGGCCACCGAGGCGCTGGCCTTAATGCGTGCCAATAACATTTCGCAGCTGGTAGTAACCAAAGATGGTGTGTATGCAGGCATATTGCACATACATGACCTGGTACGGGAAGGGATAATATAGAGGCAGAACGCATAATTGTATACTCCGGTATAGCTATCAAATACAGGAGATAAGGTTACGGGTACTCAGCAGGGGATGTTGCGCCAGCGCAGGCTATCTAATCCTTTCACACCTATTTTCAATAGTTTTGCATTGATGACAGCCAATAACACCTACGAAGAAATAATGCAGCAGCTACAGGCTCTTGGTGAACCATCGATAAAAAAGGTACTGCTGAAACACGGCATACAGGAACCCCTGTATGGTGTAAAAGTGGAAGAGCTGAAAAAAATAAACAAGAAAATAAAAAACGGCCACGAACTCGCCCTTAAGCTATACGAAAGCGGGGTGTATGATGCCATGTACCTTGCCGGGCTGGTAGCCCAGCCTGCCCAAATGAGGCCCGGTGAACTGCAAAGCTGGGCTGAAAAAGCTAATTCGCCGGCATTGCGGGAGTATACTGTGGCGTGGGTTGCTGCGGAGAGCGGCCATGGTATGGCTAAAGCGATAGAATGGATAAACAGTGGCGATGAACACCTCGCCACAACAGGCTGGGCAACGCTGGCGAGCCTGCTGTCCATTACCCCGGATGCGGAACTGAATATACCGTTACTTTCTGGCTTACTGGACAAGGTGGCCCGCGACATACACAATAGCGGCAACCGTGAAAAACTGGCTATGAACAGCTACGTAATATCCGCAGGTATATATGTATCAGCACTCAATGAAGCCGCCAGGCTGACAGCGGCGGCCGTAGGCAAAGTGAGTGCCGATATGGGCGATACGGCCTGTAAAATACCCTCCGCCGAGGACTATATTGCGAAGGCGGAAGCGAAGAACGCGACAGGGAAAAAGAAAAAGTCAGCCAGGTGTATGTAGGCGGAAGTACCGGCTAATATTGCAGCAACATCGGGTGGTTCGGGTTATAGTGGTCATCGGTTATACTGAAACTCCCTCCCAGCCACACACTTCGTGGAACAGTCTTTATACCTACCTTTTAAAAATTTATTGACTGTGAATAATGAAAACAAAAGGGACATAGCGAGAGTGTTATTGGGGGCCGGGCTGCTGTTTGCCGGCATCAGCCACCTTACCATTGCCCGCCGGGCGTTTAAGGCGCAGGTGCCTGATTGGGTGCCGCTTGAAAAAGATGATACGGTAGTATGGTCAGGCATAGCGGAGATAGCCCTCGGGAGCGCAATTGTTATGGCCACCCCGCGGCATAAAGAAACCATTGGCGCCATTGCAGCGGGCTTTTTCATTGCGGTATTTCCAGGTAATATTTCGCAATACACGCATCACCGCAGTGCATTTGGGCTCAATACTGACGGCAAACGCCTGGCACGGCTCTTCTTCCAGCCTTTGCTGGTATGGTGGGCGTTAAAAAGTACCAGGAGGCGCGGTTGACCAGGGGTGAAACATAAACTTATGTTCTATTTAACAAAGCCTATGCGCGAGTAAGTGATGCGGATAGGCTTTGTTTTATAATTACTTGATCCCTCCACGTTCAGCCCCTAAAAACCCGCCTCCACTTCAAACTTTACCCTTTCTTTGGTGCGCGGGTGGGTGAATTCGATATATGCGGCATGCAGGTACATACGGTCAGCGGGGGTACCATAAATATCATCACCAACGATAGGCGCATTGAGCCCCAGCTCATGTGCGGAGTGCATCCGCAACTGGTGGGTGCGACCCGTAAGCGGCCAAAAATCTACTTTCGTTGTTGTTTCATAACAGGCTATCGATTTCCATTTCGTAACACTCTTTTTGCCTTGTTCAAAACAAACCAGTTGCCGTGGTCGGTTGAAAAAATCAGGAATTAGCGGTAAATCAATTATTCCTTCAGACAGTTCAAGTACTTTAGAAAGCAGTGCCGTATAGCGTTTGCTTACGGTACGTTGCAAAAATTGCTTCTGAATATGGGTATGCGCCTCCCGCGTTTTAGCTACCACCAGCAACCCGGAAGTACCCATATCTAACCGGTGCACAATAAGTGGCTCCACCGCCGGCATCAGTTGCTTTAGCCTTGAATAAACGGAATCTGCAATATCAACGCCCGGAACGGAACGCAGACCCGCGGGCTTGTTAACAACTACAAAATTTTCATCATCGTAAACTATCTCCAGCCTGGTTTTTTCTTCGCTAACTGCCAGAAAAGGGTTGTCATCAAGCGGCATTCCTTCTAGCATATGGGCCAGTATAGGCTTGCACTTACCCGTGCAGGCCGGGTAAAACTGTTTGTGTTTCCTGATTTCTGATTTTGGCGCAGCACCCCACCAAAACTCCGCCATGGCCAATGGTTTGTAGCCATTTATAAAAGCGAACTGCAACAGCTTTGGCGTAGCGCACTCCCCTGCCGCAGATGGTGGTCTGCCAAAGGCGGTCTCGCTGAAAATTTCATACAAGCTCTTACTTTTACCGTCTTTGTTTAAAAACACGTATTGCTCAAAAAGCTGTTGTTGCAAAGCCGCTGATCTTTCCTTGCGTTCATTTTTCAACGCTTCAATAGTATCTTCAAATTCAGCCACTGCGGCCTGCGCTTCCTCCAGTGTGAATTTCCATTTTTTCTTCAGGTCTTTAAGCAGGAAATGATCGAGCAGACTCTGCTCCACAAGCGTGGCTTCGAGCGCAACGTAATCTTGCTCATTCAGGTGTTCTTTCTGTTCTTCCCTGATAGCTCTCCGCTTTTCCTTATTGTTTTTTGACCGCAGGGTCAATTCTGATATTTCCACGGCAGACTGTGCCGATAAATGCGCCAAATCCAGTTTCACTTGCGTGTAGCGCGCATCTGATAGTACTTCATCAATCCGGGTGTTGATGGTATTAATCACCTCCTGTTCTCGAAGAAAAAAACTGTCTTCCACCAGCATATCGAACACCGGCGGAACGAACTTAGGATGATCATTGGAGCCGGCAAGTTTACCCGAGCAGGCGCAGAGGTAACCGAGTTTACCTTCAGTATCCTGCACCACTAAAACACCAAACATTTTCCCTATCACCAGCCCCTCTTTACCAGCCTCAAGCCCAAAATTATGATCAAGGTCAGCGTGGGTTTCCAGGTACTGCTGCAGCTCGGCGGCCGCTATTTTGGTTAACGGATGCGGCTCGTAGTAGAAAGGAAAAGTAAACCGGCCGGGCAGCGGTATTCCCGCTACAGCCTGCTCACTAAAATAGGAAATTCTGTTTTGACTGTTGTCCGGCAAGGGTTGGTGGTTTTATTTAAATTGCAAAAATACGGCTTCCGGGCGAGGCGGGATCAACGGGTCCGGCAGCATACGCCGCAGGACCGCCTGCTTTTTGATAAAGGCTGAATTGCATTGTCAGTTTACTGATTACTCTTGAGAAACGCTCAGCGGTTAATTGAGATTTATAAAACAAAATAAACCTGATTATATTTGCCAATGCCATTTGTGAAAGATATCGGCAAGTGATTTCATTAAATTCCCTTATAAAAGCATAGCGCTCATTAAACGCCAAAAACCCAAAGCAACTGAAACGCCAGGTTATGACTGAAAACACAACCAACACGCCCGCTCACAGCCCGTTTGTGCAAACCTACTTTCACGGCACAAAGGCTGACCTTAACATTGGGGACTTTATCTCCATTGGCATTAACTCCAATTACGGAAAGAATAACGCTGCGAAGTATATTTACCTTACCGCTACACTAGACCCTGCCGTATGGGGCGCTGAACTTGCGCTGGGCAGCGGACGGGAAAGGATATACCTGGTGGAGCCAACCGGACCTATTGAAAACGACCCGAATCTGACGGACAAGAAATTTCAGGGAAACCCCACCATGTCTTACCGCTCCAACCATCCTTTAAAGGTTGTGGGCGAGGTGACTTTATGGCAAGGTCACCCGCCGGCACAGGTAAAGGCTATGAAAGACGCATTGGCCAAACTCAGCGCACAGGGCATAGAGGCAATAGAAGATTAGGTGACCCGGCCCTGGGAACACTCAGTGTATACACGCTAATTTCTTACCGAGGACATACCCCCATCAATATGCCAAACCTGCCCGGTGACAAAGCTGGTGTTGCTGCCGAGCAGCAACCAAACCGATGCGGCAATTTCCGCGCTGTTGCCTATGGTCTTTAATGGGTGGCGCTCTGCGGCCGCTGTTCTCTTGGCTTCATTATCAAGCAGCCTGCCTGCAAGCGGCGTATCGGTAAGTGATAACGCCAGGCAATTGACCCTGATCTTTGGTGCCCATTCAGCGGCCAGTGACCTGGTAAGGCCCTCTACAGCGCCCTTTGCCATAGCTATAGATGCGTGAAACGGCATACCCATTGTTGCCGCTATGCTGCTGAATAAAACTACTGAAGGATGTTCGGCTTTCTGCAAATTGGGCAAATACTGCTGCAATATGCGCACCGCACCCATTACATTTATGTTCAGGTCCCTTAAGAAGTCCTCAGGCTTTAGCCCCCTGAATGGCTTTAGCGTAATGCTGCCGGGGCAATACACAATACCATCTATAGGCCCCTCAATTAGTGGCAACGCGTCCGTTAATACATCCGCAACATAAGACTGGGTGGCATTGGTAGTTTCGGTGCGGCTTATCCCAATTACACTTTGGCCCTGACTAACTAACAGATCTGTTACCGCCTTGCCTATACCAGACGAATTGCCTATAACTAAGTATGTTTTCATAGATGTATTTTTTTTGTTTTAAAGCTATATTGTACAAGTGGCATTAGTGGTTTACGCACTGCTTTCACTGCGCAAGTTCTTCAACCCTGCTACCAACGTCACAAAAGTACCACTACATTTGTTTAATTTTGTCAATTTTTTATTAAACAAACAAATAGCCGTATTGATAGTTAAAAATACCCGTGAATTCAATTCTAAAACCCCGGGAACAGTGAGCCGAGTTAAAACGCAGTGCCTGCTATTATTCACAACAATTAAACATAATAGCAGGAGTAATCTCCGTGGGCTACTCCAGTAGCTTGCCGTTATTGTGTACTTTTGAATACAGGCACCCACAAAACCAACAACCTACTAAGCTATAAATAAACAAAATAAATATGTCAATAACGAATGAAGCTGAACTTACCGGGATGCAAAAGGCGAGTGAAGCCGTGGCTTACACCTTGAAAGAAATGAAAGACTATGCCCAGCCTGGAATGACAACCAAAGAGCTTGACAACTATGGCGCCAAAATACTGCTTGGATACGGGGCAAAATCCGCGCCTTATCTTACGTATGGATTCCCGGGATTTACCTGCATCAGCGTGAACAATGAATTTTGCCACGGCATTCCCTCAGACAGCAGAATATTGAAAGAGGGCGATCTAATTAATATTGATGTCTCCGCTGAGCTTGGCGGGTTTTGGTCTGATAATGGCAACTCCTTTGTGTTGGG
>JACMPD010000187.1 GCA_014377675.1 Taibaiella sp. | reverse complement strand
TATGATAGCCTTCGGCGCGGTGCGTGTACTGCCCGTATCAGGCAGTACTACCTCGCTCACGGTGACTGTACCTGTGGGTGCCATCATGGGCCCGGTAACAGTAACCGATTCGGCAACGGGTCTCAGCGGTTATTCAGGCCAGTCTGCCGGTTCACCTATCGCAGCGTTCCTTCCGGTATTTGATACTACTGGTTTCGTTATAGATACAGTAAACCTGCGGGGTAAGACAGACTTCACTGTAACAACAGGAGCCGGCAGCAGGCCATATGGCGCTGCTATAGGTGACCTGAACGGTGATGGCAAGCCTGATATGGTGAGCTACAATGTAGACAGCTCATCAGTAACAGTATTGGTTAATACAAGCACAGGCGGTGTAATCAACTCAGGCTCATTTACCCTGGGCACCAAAATAGGCCTTGCAGGCAAGCCTAATAATGTAAAACTTGCTGATATTGATGGTGACGGAAAGCTTGACATTGTTGCTGCGCTTTCTAACAACACTACCATTAATATAGTACGCAATATTACATCGTCACCGACAGTAACGTTTGCAACACGCACAAGCATTACAGTGGGTACTGTGAGTGCAGTAGCCGCCATAGCGGACTTTAATGGTGATGGCAGGGCAGATATAGCCTTGTCGCTCCCGGCTGTTGGTGTTGTAGGTGTGCTTCGCAATACATCAACAATCGGTTCTATCAGCTTCGCGGGTGTCGTAACAGCCACCGCTGGTGCAGCTCCATCAGGTATTATTGCAGCAGACCTTGACGGCGACGGCAAGGCAGACCTTGCAACCGTTAACAGCGGCTTTACAGGATCGTCTTACACGGGTAACACCGCCACGGCCTTCCTGAGCACATCAGCCGGGGCTGCCATATCATTTGGTACAGGTATCACCCTGAGCACCGGCAGCGGCCCTATTGACCTGGCAGCAGGTGATGTGACCAATGATGGCAAAGCAGATCTGTTAGTGACCAACATTAACGACAATACGTTCTCTGTACTGGCCAATACATCAACTACCGGCAGTATCTCTT
This sequence comes from Taibaiella sp., assembly GCA_014377675.1. GTDB lineage: Bacteria > Bacteroidota > Bacteroidia > Chitinophagales > Chitinophagaceae > Flavipsychrobacter. The sequence continues at coordinate 11,339 of JACMPD010000187.1, read as the reverse complement.
TTGCTTCAAGGGTGAACTTTGCTACCGGCACCGGGGCAACAGGTATTAATGTAGCTGACATGAACGGTGACGGACGCGCTGACGTAGTAGTTTCCAACGGATTAGCCAATACCATATCTGTCTTCAGAAACACAGCCACCGGCAGCACACCATCGTTCGCAGCCAGTGTGGACCGCGCAACTGCAGCAACACCTACAACGGTGACCATTGGTGACCTTGACGGTGATACTTATGCTGATGTAGTAGTAGGCAACCAGGGTACTAATACCATCTCTGTATTCGAGAACTATCCTTTACCAAAGGTTGCACCTGTAACAGGCACTACGGCCTATTGCACCGGCGGAACAGGCACGCTAACCAACAGTACCTCAGGCGGTAGTTGGTCAGTATCCAACAGCACAGTAGCAAGCATCAGCTCGGGCGGTGTGGTAACAGCCCTTGTGGCCGGTACCGATACGGTGTACTATACTAAAATAATAAACGGCGATACGGCCAGTACCTTCGCCGTACTCACTGTAAATACTACTCCTGTTGTAGGCGTATCGGCAGGCGCTGCAATTATTTGTAACGGCAGCAACACCGCACTTACAGCATCAGGTGCCAGCACCTACAGCTGGAGCCCCGCTGCAAGCCTGAGCGCGTCAACAGGTGCATCAGTAACGGCTACCCCAACCATTACCACTACCTACACGGTAACAGGTACTACAGCGGGCGGTTGCACTGACACAGCCACGCAAACGATAACAGTTGCTCCGGGCGTAAGCGCGGCCATTACATCGGCTCCTGTGCCATGTAGCGGTTACTCTGTGAATGTGGTTATCGGTGGCACAAGCGGTGATACCATTACCTATTCTGTTGACGGTGGTTCCTATATCACAGGCGTTATCGCTTCAGGCATCTTCAACATAGCAACCGGTGCTATTACTGCACCGCACACCTACCTGCTGCACACTGTCCGTAATGCGGCCTGTGTTGCAACAATAGATACCAGCGTAATCATCAGCCCTGTAGTTCTTACTTGGCAGGGAAGCACCAGTACTAACTGGAATGCAACGGCCAACTGGAACTGCGGTGTTGTACCTACCGCGACTGATAATGTGCTGATACCTTCAGGTACTACTTTCGCACCGGCAATTGCAGCATCGGCAACCGGTGTAGCTAACAACATAACCATCGCTTCAGGCGTAACGGTTACTCTGGCTGCTTTAGCCGAACTTGGTATTAAAGGCACTTTATCAAACAACGCTACGGTAACCGGGGCTGGCAAGCTGTCACTAACCGGCACATCCGCACAGACCATAAGTGGAACAGGTTCTGTAAGCAACTTTAACCTTGATAACAGTGCTGGCGCCACAGTAGCCACAGGTGCTAAACTGATTATTAAATCAACACTTGCAGTAACAACCGGTACATTGAACACCGGTGACAGCGTTGTGTTGTATTCAGATTCTACAACCACAGCGCGCGGTGCGCAGCTGCCATCGGGCTCTGTTATCAGCGGCAACGTAAAAGTGATGCAGTATGTACAGGGCGGGCTGAGGAGATTCCGTTTCTGGAGCCATCCTTTCGACAGCTACATAGGGCTGAGCCAGGCACAGAACTATATTGATATTACAGGTGTAGGCGGTGCAGCCAACGGCTTTACCCCCACAGCAACCAATGCGGCTTCGGCTTTCAGGTATAATCCGATGGTGGGTAATTCATCACTGGCATCTGATCCGGGCTGGAGACCATTCACAAGTACTTTCATAACCGCAGACTCCAACAGGCTGCACCGTTATCAGGGTATCCGTTTGTTCTTCCGCGGCGATAAAGGCCAGGGTTTAGGGTATATCACCGCGTACACGCCATTACCTGTAACGGTGTCACAGTGGGGCAGCCTCAACCAGGGCAATCAGACCGTGGTAATGGCCAAGGGCTCATCTGCTAGCCAGGACTACAACGTGCTGGGTAACCCATATGCTTCCCCAGTAGACATCGGGACGGTTATATTCAATGCACGTGCAGCGGGCAATGTTATTGGTGCATCATTCTTCGTATGGAATCCATACCTGGGTTCTGCGGGTCAGTACCAGGCTATCCCAATAGATTCTTTCGTTGCCACACCATACTACATCCAGGCCAACAGTTCGTTTACATTGCGTACAGCGCACAACAATGACACGCTGAACTTTACTGAAGCGCACAAGGGTGCCACGGCAACGGCCAGCCTGCTGAAAGCAATACCGGGATATGTATCGCTGATGGTTTATGATGGCAATTACCACCCCTGGGACATGTTGCATGTGCGTTTCAACGATGCAGCGAGCGACAGCGAAGACAGGATGGCAGATGCAACAAAGCCATCTGGCGCAGACTTTAACTTCTACAGCTTATCAGCTGACAACCAGAAACTGGCCATCGACAGCCGCCCTTACGGAGCGGACAAGGTGATACCATTGGGCATCAGCAGCGGGTACGCGCAGGACTTCATAATCAAGGCAGAGAACGTAACCCTGCCAACTGGTGGCAGCCTGTACCTGCATGACAAGTTGCTGAAACAATACATAGCCATGAGTCAGGGTGCAGAGTATCGCTTCTCTGTAACCAAAGATAAGGCCACCCAGGGTGAGCAAAGGTTTGAACTGAGCATGTCACCGATAGCTATAGCCGGCAACAGCAAAGGCCTCGAAGTGAACATGATTCCAAACCCTGCCACCGAAGATGTGAGTGTTACGTTCAGTAACAGCCGCAAGGCAGCAGTAAGCATCCGCATCCTTGATCTATCAGGTGTTAGCGTTTACAACCGCAATCTCGGCACACAGCAGAGTGGGGGGGTGAAGGTGTCACTGGGCACCCTTGCATCAGGCATCTACATGGTAGAGCTGACCGCGGGTAATGAGAAAGTAGTTCAGAGGTTGGTTAAAGAATAAGTAACCAGCCTATACAAACAATAAAGGGTGCCGAGAGGCACCCTTTATTGTTTGTATAGGCTGGACTAGTGGAAGCTATGTTAGGTAGATTTGTATTTCTCTTTGTGTATATACTTATGAAAACTGTAGGAGTGTTTTTACTTTGTTGTTGGAGCCTTGCGTTGTCTGGCAAAGTCAAAGCACGAAAGTTAGCAAAAATGGCACCTGTATGTATAAAGTGGGTTTCTGAATTGAAAGGAGATTTTTCATTCAAAAATAAATGGAACTATCCCGAAGGTATTGATCGGAATGATATTGGCCAGCTAATTTGCGATGGTATTTGCCCGGAAGGTGTTCAAGAAATGCAGGATAGCATGGGTAGAATATACCCCGATTCAATGGCCGCCTTTTATGCATTGGTTGATACCACCCATTTGTTTCGTTCTATTGATTGTACTGCATGGTGTTATGAATGGGGTGGAACAGATTATATTCAGGTAATGCTTAAAAGAGGCAACGCTCTGAAACAGCCCACACAAAAAGACAATTGCATCGTTAAGCGCCAGGGGATCAAAATAAGCAGTAACGATACTGTTTTTTGTAGCACCACCGCTACCGCATCTACACATTGCAACCTTGAAATTGTGATGCATTCTGATTCATGCTGGGCTAGCATACAATTAAAAAGTATTAATTCGAATGGAAATAGCGCAGGCGAGGAACAGTTCTTTTGCTCAAAAGGCTATATAAATATTGACCATTTTCTTTTCGTTAAAGGCATTCTGAAAGCTGAATTTAGCTTTACTTTCGAACATAACAGAAAATCAGAAAAAATGTATTGGCGAGGACGTATCTATCAGCAAATGCAAACCGTTGAATAGGTACAAACCGCTATTCATAAAGTTCTCATTATTATCTGGTAAATATACACAGTATATAACAAGAAGATTTAGAATAAATTTAGCATGGGTGTAAAGAAGAGCACCAAAGCTGATTGCAGGTTGTGAATTTCTTACTATGATATTGACAAGAAATGGTGGCCATTAATTAATGGATAAAAGACACACTTTTCATCTCGGTCAACTAAAGTTCACAACCGCACTAAAACAATAACTACAGGCAGACACAAAAATAAATATACTTTTAGCCAGATAATTAGATCTATCAAAACCAAACCATATCCGACTAAAAGTATTTTATAAATTTGGTGTTAATAGCGAATTAATCTTAGTTGTGAACTTATCGCTTTCACTCCGACACTAATTATTTGGCTAAAGCAAGAGTATTTTTGCTCTGAACCATTTTATAGAGTCTGTACACACCAAACAGCACGCCTGCAGCAATAAGAAGTGCCGTTCCTCCGTTAATAGGTACGTCGGTTACACCTGTATCAACACCTCCACCGCCATCGGCTGTTTCAAACCCGGGCTGGGCAATGGACAGTAACGGCATAACAGCAAGTACTAATAACATTAAAACGGACATCAAGCGTACCTTCGCTTCTCTCTGTGTTAGTTTCATTTTTTTCAACATGGTACACAAATTTAAAAATTGTTTTCGGAAAAACAATACGATTAACAATTAAATCACATTCACACTCTCAACTTCACTTTAATTTATAGTTTTTTTTCGAAAAAGTACAAATTACTATAAAATTATAAGCCGGATTCTGTACTGTATTTTCATACAGCGGCTATCATTTATCTGGGATATTATTCGCATAATACCTCATTCTGCCAACCCACAGGCATCGGGCGAGCAACCCTCCAGCGCCTGCTTATTTGGCATTTCATTGCGCAAGGTTTACCCATATATTTTGTTACCAAAACATATTGTAGTCTCTTACACTACATTTTCACCCTTATCCCAAATAGGACGGTTATTCTCTGTGGCACTTTCTGTCAACCCCACTTACGCGGAATGCCTACCTGTTAGGTAGTGCGCTGCTCTGCAATGTCCGGACTTTCCTCTCCAGTTTTCACTGAAGCGATAGCCCACTTTATAGCACTACAAAATTACATAAACTTTTGGTTATTACAATGATTCGGTGAAATAAAAAATATTTTTATTTCGTCACCAAACATTTTGGCAATTTTTCTTTTTGCCTATTGCTGTACATTTGCAACAGCCACTTTATTCTGGTTTAAATGGGAAATTATATCAACATATTAGCGATTGAGTCTTCTTGTGATGAAACAAGTGCGGCGGTTATCCAAAACGGTAAGGTATTAAGTAATATAATTGCCACCCAAAAAGTACACGAAAGATATGGTGGGGTAGTGCCTGAGCTGGCATCGCGTGCCCATATGCAACATATAGTTCCTGTAGTGGACGCCGCTTTAATTGATTCTGGTCTTAAAAAGAATGAACTGATTGCTGTAGCGTTTACACAGGCTCCCGGTTTAATTGGGTCATTGATGGTCGGCGCGTGTTTTGCTAAGAGTATGGCCCAAGCTCTGAAGCTGCCTCTTATTGCAGTTCACCACATGCAGGCTCATGTATTGGCGCACTTTATTGATGAAAAGCCGCCATTTCCATTTATTTGCCTGACAGTTTCAGGTGGCCACACACAAATTATTCTTTGCAGGGATTTCCTTAATATGACAGTAATTGGCGAAACCATCGACGACGCGGCAGGTGAAGCATTTGATAAAGTCGCTAAAATGCTCGGCCTGCCATACCCGGGTGGCCCGTTGGTTGACAAGTACGCCAGGCAGGGCGACCCGCTTAAGTTTAAATTCCCCATTTCAGAAATGAAAGAGTATAACTTTAGCTTTAGTGGCATAAAAACTTCGATTCTTTATTTTTTACAGGCTCAGAAAAAGCTAAATCCAAATTTTATCGATGATAATTTGGCGGATATCTGTGCTTCGGCTCAATACGCGATCGTTAGTATGCTGATGAAGAAATTAGTGAAGGCTTCCATAGATTATAACATACAACATGTAGGTATTGCGGGTGGCGTATCTGCCAATTCTGGCCTCAGAAATGCTATCAGCGAAGCCGGAAAGGTAAATGGCTGGAAAGTGTATATACCCAAATTTGAATATTGTACTGACAACGCTGCAATGATAGGTATTGCCGGATATTATAAATATCTCGCCGGTGAATTTACTGATTTAACTATTAGCCCTGCGCCAAGGGCCAGTTGGTAATGAGCAATTCCTATTTTCGTTTCAAGCAGTTTAATATTGACCAGGGTCTATGCGCTATGAAGGTCACAACAGATGCCTGTATCCTGGGCAGCTGGACGCCGTTGCCCCAAGGCCCGGCTAGAGTGCTGGACATTGGTACTGGCACTGGTTTGCTGGCACTGATGCTGGCGCAAAGAGGACAAGCTATTTATATTGATGCAATTGAAATAGAAGGCCAGGCTGCTTCCCAAGCAGCAGAGAATATTGCTAATTCATTTGCGGCAGAGAACATAAAAGTTCTTCATGGTGATGTGAAAACCTATGCCGCTAGTGTACCATATAACCTTATTGTCAGTAATCCTCCGTTTTTTGTCAAAAGCCTGCATAGTCACGGAGCAGAGAAAACCTTGGCAAGGCATACAGCAAGCTTGCCATTTGAAGACCTGCTTGCGGCATGTGATAGGAATCTTGCGCCCGAAGGTTATGTGTCGGTATTACTACCAACAACTGAATCCGGACACTTAAGGGAAATTGCAACAGCAAGAGGCTGGAGTACAATCCAAATACTAAGTATACAGCATCAACCTCATTCTGAAGTAAAAAGACAGGTAACATTGCTAAGTAAAATTCCTGTCGCTGCTGTATTGGAAGAAATATTGGTCATTTATAATGAAGGTAAAACGTATTCAGCACAGTTTAAAAAGTTGATGCAGCAATTCTATTTAGATTTCTGATGGGGGTAGGGTTGAATCCTGGATAGGCTGACTAACCTGTACCTCTTTTGTCTCGTTTCTTTTCATTAAATAGAAAAGGCAGATCAATATCCATCCGATCCAGAAAATATATGCACCTAAATGAAATCTTTGTTTGAGCAGGCTGTGATTAAAGTCGGTAGAAAAATCGCTGTAGGTGAAGTACATACCGTAAATAGATACTATAATTACCAGCGCGTGAAAAGCTTTTGCTAATCCGTTACTTAAAACCCGGTTAATAACCGTATGCAGCAGGAATAATATAAGCCATGTGAAATAAACTACAAGTGCGCCCTGCCACCAAACTTTAAGAAACTTATATTCGTTGTGCATCAGATTAATGCCTACACGCCCTATAAATGACATCTGTGACATCAGGTACCCGGAAAATGCCGCAAGGGCCGCCAAAATGATTAGAAACTGGAATGTTTTTTTCATAGTATTTTAGACTTGATACCGCCCTACACATAGTTAAAACAGCGAGGAGTCCATTTCAACTGCAATAAACATATTGAAATAAACTCCTTGCTATCGTAAAAGTGATTACTTATTGCATTGATTTAGCGTCAATAAGAAATTGCTGCAAACCTAAATCAGTAAGTGGATGTTTTAACAAGCCGAGGATTGATGGTAACGGACATGTACATACGTCGGCTCCTGCTTCTGCACAACGGACAATATGTAAGGGGTTTCTGATAGACGCAGCAAGTACCTCTGTCATAAATCCTTGCGTATTATATATATTTACAATTTGCGATATAAGCTGCACGCCGTCCCAGCTCCCGTCATCAATACGGCCTATGAACGGCGATACATAAGTGGCTCCCGCTTTAGCAGCTAAGATTGCCTGTCCAGCAGAGAAAACAAGAGTACAGTTGGTTTGGATACCATTATCTGTAAACCACTTGATGGCCTTGATGCCATCTTTAATCATAGGTACTTTTACAACGATATTTTTGTGTATCAGTGCCAGTTTCTTACCTTCCTCAACTATGCCTTCAAAAGTTGTACCCAGTACTTCAGCGCTTACCGGGCCATCTACCATTTCGCAAATAGTAAGGTAATGTTGATTGATGGCATCCGTTCCTCTGATACCTTCTTTTGCCATCAATGAGGGGTTGGTAGTAACGCCATCTAATATTCCGAGATCATTTGCCTCTTTTATCTGGCTGAGATTAGCCGTATCAATAAAAAATTTCATTTTATGGTTTTAGTTGAACAAAGGTAGCCAAAATTACTACTATTTAACCCTGGAAAAAGGAAAATTGCAGAGCGGCCAATTATTTATAAATATTTCAAATATAATTTTAAAAAATATGTTTTAAGTAAAAAAACTGGCAAGTTACTCACATCGCACCGCTACGACCACCTACCCTTGCTACATTCCTGTCCTGGGGGATTCAGTAGGAGCTGGCCGTATAAGACTTGCCAGAGATGCAAAGGTAGATACAAAATGCCGAAGCAGGAAATGTTTAGAAATAGTTTTTCTAACCTAATACAATGCGCTTTGAATTAAAGTCGGGTTTTACCTTTGTGGCATAGGAAATACCATTTTCAGCTATCCTTTTAGTACTTTTGAGCGGAAATGAATCAAAAGGCAATCCACCTTATTATTCCAGCTTATATTATATTCACTGTTGGCTGTGCTAACCAAACCATGCCAACCGGAGGGCGGACAGATACAAAGCCACCAAAGCTACTATCCGTATCGCCTGCGGATTCCCTTAAAAATACAAGACTTAAAAAAGTTGAACTAAGCTTTGATGAGTACATAACTACAAGTGATGTGGCTAGAGAAGTACAAATTTCTCCTCTTTTGGCAATACAGCCGGTGACAACCTCCCTCAACAAAAAAGTTACTGTAAAGATTGCTGATTCACTTTTAGAAGAGAATACTACATACCGCATTTCTTTTGGCTCATCAATTAAGGACCTGCACGAAGGAAATGTATTCGCGAATTATACGTTTGTGTTCAGTACAGGCAATTACTTTGATTCTCTGCAGCTGGGGGGCAGGGTATTGAATGCTGAAACCGGCCTGCCGGATTCTTCGGGCATAAATGTGATGTTGTACTATGCATCAGAAAGTGATAGTGCCGTAGTGCGGCATAAACCAAAGTATATCGCAAAACCAAGTGGTGACGGCACTTTTATGTTTAAAGGGCTCCCGAAAAGGAACTTTAAAGTATTTGCGCTGAAAGACGACAATACAAACCTCATTTATGACAAGAACGGCGAGAAAATAGCATTTACAGATCAGATTTTTACCCCCGGAGATTCGCAGAAAAACAGTCTGGAACTCAGACTATTCCAGGAGCCTGATTCTAACACAACTATCAACGCTGATTCTCTTGCTGCGTCAAAAGCCGGTGGGAAAGGCAGGCTGGGACGGCCAGTAGCCGCAACACCGGATAAAGAAGGGTTTTTTTACAGTGTTAATGCAGACACTACCGATCAGTCAAGGAAGTCTTTCGATATAACGCAAAGTTTACAGTTGAATTTCACAAGAGTACCGGTTTTGAATACGGAAAAAATTAATATAAGCTATGACAGCAGCGAAATTACTGTAAGGGCGGCTGTTTCCATAGTGTCAGATTCCGTCAACCCTAAAAATCTCAGGGTTACAACATCCTGGAAAGAAAATACGCTTTATACACTCAAGCTTGCGAAAGGATTTGCTAAAGATTCGTCAGGTGTAGATGCATTGCCCGGTAAATACAGTTTCAGAACGTTTGATGAGGACGACTATGGTAAAATTACGATTCAGCTACCCTCGAAATACAATTCCCAAATTTTTTTGCTTTGTGTTATGGCTGCCGGCGAAGTTGTCTACAATAAGAAAGTAGTATCCGGCACGGTACAGTTGTCAAAACTGAGGCCGGGGAAATATACATTCCGGTTAATTGAAGACAGAAATAGCAATGGTAAATGGGATTCCGGTAATCTTTTTTTGAAATTACAGCCTGAACTGGTAATACCATATTCTGGTGATGTAAATTTAAAAGCAGGCTGGGAGAATATTGTCGATTTCGACAAGCCAACATCAAAAAAGCTACTGGAGCGGGGAGACACCAGGTAAATTGACACATTTTATTCTGCTTCTTCTTAAAGTAGTTACTCCCGTTTTAATTATTTTAAAAAAATAAAGGCAGCCGTTGTGGCTGCCCGCAGACGTTGTGTTGGTTCTGAATATCGCCAATAAAATTCTCTGTGTGATTATTTCTATGTCCCGCTCAAATTGATTGTCTTTATCTATAAAAAGTGGATTATCGCTCAAATGAGATATCAACTTTCTGGTACGATTGTTCGCAGACAACTCCCCGGGAAGCGCTTTAATGTTTAACCGCGGTATATGTCTGAAGCTTGTTCTACCATAAAAGGAATCTCCGTCAAGGCCGGAATCAATATTGCCGTCAGAATATGTATAAAGATAATCCGGACTATTTTTTTGATCCCAAATTTTGATACTCAGAGGAACCGATACATCCTTCTTATAATAACTCAACAGTAAAGTACTTGCGTCTCTATGCTCGGTAAATCTCAGCGCATCAAAAACAGATGATTTCCCAGACCCATTCGCACCTATCAATAAAACTAACTTAGCGGTTGAAGGAATATTTTCAATCGTTAAGTCAGTTAACCTTTTAAAATTTTTAAGCTCTATTTTATTGATGCGCATAAGCCAAATATAAATAATGTCTGAGGTTACTCATCCAGCTTCAGCACCGCCAAAAACGCCTCCTGCGGCACCTCTACACTGCCGAACTGACGCATACGTTTTTTACCTTCTTTCTGTTTTTCAAGCAGCTTGCGTTTACGGGAGATATCACCACCGTAACACTTGGCGGTAACGTCTTTGCGCATGGCTGAAATGGTTTCGCGGGCAACTATCTTAGCACCTATGGCAGCCTGTATGGCTATCACAAACTGCTGCTTCGGCAACAGGTCTTTTAGTTTAGAACACAGTTTACGGCCAAAATCATTAGCACGGCTGCGGTGTATCAGTGCGCTCAGTGCATCAAGCGGATCGCCGTTGAGCAGTATATCCATTTTGGCTATATCACTTTCGCGGTAGTCAATAGGGTTGTAGTCAAATGACGCATAGCCGCGTGTACATGATTTCAGCTTGTCGTAGAAGTCAAATACTATCTCCGTGAGTGGCATTTCAAATATCAGCTCAATGCGGGTAGGGGTGAGGTAATGCTGGTTAATGAGCAGGCCCCTTTTGCCTAAACATAGGCTCATAATATTGCCTATATAATCAGGCAGGGTTATGATCTGCGCCCTGATGAATGGCTCCATGATGCGGTCAATACTACTTGGCTCCGGCATCTCGCTCGGGTTATTGACAATAATCATTTTGTCCTTATCCCTTGTTTTGTAAGCATGGAAACCCACGTTCGGTACGGTGGTAATAACCGTTTGGTTAAACTCGCGCTCCAGTCGCTCCTGTATTATCTCCATGTGCAGCATACCCAGGAAGCCGCAACGGAAACCGAAACCTAACGCCTGGCACGTTTCCGGCTCATAGGTGAGTGATGCGTCATTCAGCTGTAGTTTTT
>JACMPD010000186.1 GCA_014377675.1 Taibaiella sp. | reverse complement strand
CTGTTTCACGACGACCGCAAGGCGATAACCCATGTCACATCACCTGCCATGCCGGGAGTTACCATGAAGGTAAACGCCTATGTATTGGAAGATGAAACAATAATATGGGGGGCAACCGCAATGATATTAGCAGAGATAGAGGCTATCATCCGTAAGGCAGTGGCCTATGAACATTTGTAATTTTTCTGCCTGGCCAAAGATTGCAGGCTCTAAAACACATATACTGATACATAACAATCCCAATTTCTTACCAATTATTTTTCCGCCGTTTTTTTCACCACAGCTGTTAATAATAATACCGCCACATGCCGTCAAATTATTATCTTTGCTCCAAACATTAAGTACATGCGTTTTATAGTTACTTCAAATACCCTTCTTAAAAACCTGCAGCAAATCAGCGGGGTTATCAGTTCCAATACCGTTCTTTCCGTTCTTGAAGATTTTCTTTTTGAGCTGAGTGGTACTACCCTCACCCTCACAGCTACTGACCTGGAGACAATGATGCGCGTGCAAATGGAAGTAAACGACGCGGATGGCGACGGCAGGATATGCATACCATCAAAAATACTTACTGAATACCTGAAAAATCTTCCGGAACAACCAATCAATTTTAATATTAATGAGCAGGATCTTTCCATTGAAATGTCCAGTGACATAGGTAAATACCGCATAACAGGCGAAAGAGCTGACGATTTCCCTAAAGAACCGGCCCCTGCCGATACTTCGGCCTTTACAATGCCTTCTATTACACTGCTTGAGTGCGTGAATAAAACACTTTTCGCCGTTAGTTCTGATACCCTGCGCCCGGCTATGACCGGCGTATATTTTGAGCTGGCGCCAGATAGCATCACCTTTGTATCTACCGATGCCCACCGCCTGGTGCAACTGCGCCGCGGTGATATCAGCTGCCCGGCACAAGATGGTTTTGTGGTACCTAAAAAGCCGTTACAACAACTACGCAATACTCTGCCTGCTGACGCCAGCACGGTTCAGCTGGCATATAACAGTAGCCACCTTTTCGTAACCGGTGAGCGTTTCAGCCTCAGCTGCCGCCTTATTGACGCCCGCTTCCCAGATTATAAGGCTGTAATACCACTCGAAAACCCATACAGGCTTACCGTTAACCGTGCCGATTTCATCAGCGCGCTGCGCCGTGTGAGCATTTTTGCCAATAAAACTACCAACCAGGTAGTACTTGATATTACAGGCAATGCCGTGCAGATAAGCGCACAGGATATTGACTTCTCCTACGAAGGAAAGGAAATGCTCAGCTGCCAGTACAGCGGTGAAGACATGAAAATAGCCTTCAACGCCAAACTGATGATAGAGCTGATCAACAACCTTGAAGGCGGAGAAGTGCTTCTGGAACTCAGCAGCCCCACCCGCGCGGGCATCTTCAAACCCGTAGAAGTGATAGACAACGAAGACCTGCTCACATTACTGATGCCATTGATGGTAGGGGTATAAGAAAAAATCACATACACATTAAATGAATTGCGTTCTGCGCAACTGGCATCGCTCTGCCTTGAAATGAGTATTTCATCTCCTTTTTTATAATAGTCATAATTTATGAGTAGTTATAAAAAAATGTGTAACTGCCGTTGTGGTGGTACGGGAATAGTATTTACCCCGTATCGCACAATAAAGGGCGTGCGAATAGCACACCCCCAAGGTAAATGTTACCGTTTTCTTTGCTGTTGCACGGAGCAATAAGCTAAAGTTAACTTAGAAGCACTAAGCAATGCTGATGTGCATAAGACCTCATGTTAGAGCATGAGGTCTTTTTTATTCTAAGATGACGCCAAAATTAGATAAAGCGGGCATCATTCTAAACCAAATTACCATATTTTTGAATTGTGCATGGATACTTCAATATTTTATCGAATAACTGAGTCATAAACATCCTATTAATTCTCAAACTCCGGTATAGAAAAATTACCTCCCCGGCATAAACCTCATTATTATAACTTTCCGTAATTTTGCAATGCTGAAAAGAACCGGCTGAAGGGTTCACGTTATTCACTATTTCATTAACGAAACATGGAAGTAAAACAATTATATACCAGTTGCCTGAGCGAGGCTGCCTATTTTATAACAAGTGATGGCGAAGCGGCGGTAATAGATCCGTTGCGGGATGTAGATGCATACATTGAAATGGCCGCTGAAAAAGGCGTTAAAATAAAATATATTTTTGAAACCCATTTCCATGCTGATTTTGTGAGCGGACATATTGATCTCTCCCAAAAAACCGGGGCACCCATTGTATATGGCCCTGATACCAATGCAAAATTCAAGGTACATGTAGCCGCTGACGGTGAGGAGTTTAAGATTGGTAAAGCAACAATAAAGGTATTACATACACCCGGCCATACCCTTGAAAGCACCTGTTACCTGCTCTCTGATGAGCAGGGCGAGCCAAACTGTGTATTTACAGGCGACACACTGTTTGTAGGCGATGTAGGCCGGCCTGATCTGTTCAGTGGCAATAT
>JACMPD010000185.1 GCA_014377675.1 Taibaiella sp. | reverse complement strand
AGGAGGCAACTTCTACCTGGTACAAAAAGAAAAAGGTTTCATTAAAGAATTTTTTATAACCGGCTTGCTCAAAACGCATAAGTCAGTTGCCGAACTGGCAGAGTTTGGCATTGGTTTAGGCATATGATTTCAACTACTTTTTTTCTCTATCAATAATGACAAAAGTATTATTTCTCGAAAGCATAGCGGTATATGCTGAAAAATACACCACACCGGAATCAGACGCGCTTGCCGCGCTGAACCGGGAGACTAATGTAAAGATTGACAAGGCTGTAATGCTTTCCGGCCACCTGCAGGGGGCATTCCTGCAAATGTTCAGCTATGCGCTGCAACCGAAAACAATAATTGAACTGGGAACATTTACCGGCTACTCTGCCATATGCATGGCGCAGGGGTTGCAAGCGGGCGGCGTGCTGCATACCATTGATTATAACGAGGAGTTAGCAGACATTACCGGCAAATATATTGAAGCGGCAGGCATGAAGGATAAAATAATACAACACACAGGTTTAGCAGCTGATATTTTACCGCGAATTGACGCGATACCAGACTTAGTTTTTATTGACGCAGACAAGGTGAACTATGGGTTGTATTATGATATGCTGATAGATAAACTAAGACCGGGCGGCTTTATACTTGCTGATAATGTGCTGTATGAGGGCGACGTAATGTTACCCATAGAGCAGCAAAGTAAAAACGCCCGGGCCATGCACCAGTTTAATGAAAAGATAGCAGCCGATGAGCGGGTAGAACAAATGCTGCTGCCGCTCCGTGATGGCATCATGGTAATAAGGAGAAAGTAATAATATGGGCCAACACTTTGCCTGTTAGAAAGGATAGCCTATGGCGATGTTGAAAATCAGATTTTGTTTTTTCCAGGCAGGGTCAGCGAATGATACTTTATTGATCACCCAACGCTCGCCTTCAGGCAGCCATGGCTTGCGCACAGGCATACCAAGATCGAGCCTGAGAATAAGTATATTAAAATCGAAACGCAGCCCGATACCTGCGTCAGCGGCAAGCTGTTTGTAGAAATCTTTAGAGAATGCGCCACCTGGGAATGCCGAATTTTCCCGATACAACCAGATATTTCCTGCATCTAAAAACAAAGCTGCGTTTAAGAATTTGTAGAGGTGCTGGCGCAGTTCAACACTCCCTTCCAGCTTTATATCACCTAAAGTTTCTATGTATTGCGCAGCATTGTCTTTTGTATCATAAATGTTGAATGTACCCGGACCCACCAGCCTTGAGGGAAAGCCCCTCAAATCACTGTTGCCACCAGCCCAGAACTGCTTTACGTTAGGCAACTGCCTGCTGTTGCCGTAGGGAATGCCCACTCCCGCTATTACCCTGGCGGCTACTGTTGTGGCATTATTCAGCGGGTAGTATCCACGTAAATCAGGCTGCAATTTAATGTACTGCGCATATGACGACCCGAACAGAGTTGCAGGCTTTTTTTCATAATCAGCTCCCTGTGCCAGGCCCATAATATTGCCTGAAAGATCAATAAGTCCATCAAAAAAGTATGATTTTTTCTGAGATCCGGTGATCTGTGAGTTGTAAGTGAAGTGATAGGTAGGGCCTAAAATAATACCATTGAAAACGAGGTTGCCATACAGCAGATTGAGCTTATCGGTACCGCCCAGGGTATCAGTTCTTACATAGGTAAAATTAAAAGGAAATAACTGGTGTGACTTGCGTGGGCCTTCTTTCCAGTCATAGCCATAAGAGGCATTATATGAATTGATACGCAACAGCTGTGTCTCTGATTCGTAGGTATACTTCAGCTTGAAAATAGTGCGGGGCAGGTAGCGGCTCAGGGTTTGGATGCTTATTAACGGAACTACAAACCGGGGAATGGACAGGTTTGTTTCCGCCCCGAAGTTGTAAATATTAGGTCTTTTAACAGCGCCGCCGTACTGCGCTTCGAAACCACCGTTTAATTTAAACGTGAGTTGTTCCGCGCCTTTGAAAGCATTCCTGTTTTTCCAGCTTATACTACCCTTGGTACCGGCACGGTTGTCATTCTGTGTGAGGCCTCCCAACTCAAATCTGATTGACTTTTTGGGAAACGGCGTAAGATAATAATATACATCAAGCAACGAATCTCCTATGACATCAAACCTGTTTTTTACAAATTTGAATGTACCCATATTTATTAGCCTGCTAAGGGACTTGTTCTGGTCTTCAAGGCTATACTCATCACCCTTTTCAAATATCATTGCCTGCGAAAAAACAGATGGTTTGAATTTTTTATTTTTATCAATTACGTAGTAATTATCTACCTGCACTATATCAGCCTTGCTGGTGTCCTGCTTATCGCCCGTCAACCGATAGTTAGCATATATATATATGTTATTAATGTCGTAGGAGGCATACACTTCAGGCGGTATTTCGCGGCGTTTCAGCCTCACATACATATTCACTTTATCATCACCTATTGAGCTATCCACTACTACCAGTATGTAGTCAGCCTTAAAGAAATAAAAACCGCGCTCCTTCAAATATCGGTCAATCCTTGATCGCTCAGCTTTAATGACATCGAGATTGTAGGGGCCGCCCGGCTTGAGCAGAGTGTTATGAAAATCAGTATCTATCGATGCCGCGATTTCAGACGAATCGCGCCGGAACATGACCGTATTAATTTTATATTGCCTGCCGGTAGTAACCTCAAGCTCAATTGTTGACTTTCGTTTTTTATTAGTCACCATCTTTCCACTGGCCTTTGCATGAAAGTAGCCACGGTTTTCCAGATAGTTTTCAACAAGGTTTTTATTAGTTTCTATACTCACTACGTTTGCGAGTACCGGCTCTTCACCCAGCTTTTTTCTTAATTTTGCTTTCAGTCCTTTCTTTTTAGTATGCTTTCCGAAGAAGTTGTAGAGCGTGAGTTTGAGCCTTACCCCCAGTACTTTTGTGTTTGGTTTTGGGCGAACGAGGCCGGCTATATCATTGGTGAGCAGCTTGCGTTCTTTTTTTGATTTATCGTTGTCTTTAATTATTACTTTTGATCCTACAAAAAGGCTCTGCCCTTCCACAAGGTGCCTGCTGTTGCTGCACGAAGTGAGCAGCAACAGCACCAGCAATATTAAAATGATGATGTGATTTCGCAATGTAATTATTTTTGGGTCAGTGGTTCGTTTGGTTTCTTTTTCTTTTTTAATATATTTTTGAACTTATTGTAGTCGAGACTTACAATAAAATTGAGGCCTGTTTCGGTAACATACCCCTGTAGTACACCCTCATCATAAGCGCGCCTGTAGCCCCGGAGCGTGTACTTACCATCAGCGCTTAAAAGGTAATCAGCAGCCAGATTGCTTGGTATGTAGCTGCTTTGCTCATTGCTTGTCTTGGGGCCATCCAATTCAAAATTATTGCCCAGCGTTAGTTTCAACCGGTCATTGAGCAACCGTTTTGATGCCGCAAGATTGAGGTCAGTGCGCTGGCGCATATCGCCGGAAGT
>JACMPD010000003.1 GCA_014377675.1 Taibaiella sp. | reverse complement strand
TGGAAATTGGGTAGTCCCGATGGGACATAAATCCATTTTTTACATTTTGCTACCAACAGGTAGTCTCTATGGGACATTTTCAACTGCTACATATTATCTGAGTTGATTTTAAAGTGAGGTGCGTGAGCTTTGGTGTCTCCCCCTTTTTATCCCCTTATAATAAATGGGGGCGATGACTTACTTTTGCGGTTAATAAAAAATATATAATGAAGAAATTAGTTCTGGTTTTTGCGTCAGTCATTGCCATGTTAGGGGCGAGGGCTGATGAAGGTATGTGGATACCCATGCTTATAGGTAAGAATTATGATGAAATGCAACGGCTGGGGCTGAAGCTGACGAAGGAAGACCTGTATAGCATTAACCACAGCAGCATGAAGGACGCCATACTGCAGTTTGGCGGTGGCTGCACGGCTGAAATGATATCGGGCAATGGCCTGTTGCTCACGAACCACCACTGTGGTTATGACGCTATTGCCAACCTGAGTACCGTTGACCGCAACCTGCTTGATAACGGGTTTTGGGCGCACAACATGCAGGAAGAATTGCCGGCGCAGGGCGTTACGGCTTTGTTCCTACAGAAAATGGAAGATGTAACCAAGGAAGTGAAAGACGCTATCGGCTCTGCCACGGGTGAGGAATACACTAAAAAGTTTGACGCTGTAAAGAAAGTAATAGAGGAAAGAGAAGGGCAGAAAAATAAATTTGTTGCGAATGTGAAGGAGTACTTCAACGGCAACCAGTATTTTTTGCTTATTTATAAAAAGTATACTGATGTAAGGCTGGTAGGTACCCCACCAAAAAGCCTGGGTAAGTTTGGCGGTGATACTGATAACTGGATGTGGCCGCGGCACACTTCTGATTTTTCTATGTTCCGTATATATGCAGGGGCCGATAACGAGCCTAAGAACTATGCGAGCGATAATGTTCCTTACCACCCCGGTAAATTTTTACCTGTTTCAATAAAGGGACAGCAGGAAGGCGACTATGCGATGATAATGGGCTATCCCGGCCGCACCAACCGTTACGAGGTATCGAGTGGGGTTGACCTGGCTGTTAATACCGTGAACCCTTCTATAGTAGCTATAAGGGATATGCGCCTTTCTATTATGAAAAAGCACATGGATATGAACAAAGGAACTTACCTGCAGCTCACCGGCCTGTATAGCAGGATAGCGAACTACTGGAAATATTTCATAGGCCAGACCGAGCAACTGAAGCGCCTGAACGTGGTGGAAAGCAAGAAGAAAAACGAAGACGACTTTACCGCTTGGGCACGCACTAATGGCATGGATGGAGAATTGATGAGCAAGTATGCGCAGGCCTATGCCGAATACAAACCGTACGCAAAACACGCCACATTTTATGGCGAGGGCTACCGGGCAAGTGCACTGGCCAGAATGGCCGGCACGTTGAAGCCGATGTATGACTACCTGGAGAAAAACGCTAAACCCGATGCTGACAGCGTAAAGAAATATGCGACTGCAGCACAGGTTGCGCGCCGCACCCTGGTGAAAGAGTTTGACCTGGGAACAGAGAAAGACCTGCTGGCCGCAATGACCAAGATGTATTATGAGAACGTGGACAAAAGCCAGTTGCCCGATATTTATGAGAAAGTGATTTTTAATAAGGAGTGTTGCGGTAAAAAAAGTTGTAAGAAGCCAGTGAAAAAAGGAGAACTGGTGTGCTACATGGGTACTACTTATGAGCAGTACGCTGAGTATGTATTCAGCAATACATTTGTAACGGACAGTAATGCGTTTAACGCGTTTGTGGCGAAACCTGACCTGGCCCGCCTGAAGAACGACGCAGCGGTGCAATATGCCATGAGTTTTGTAAACAACTACACTAAAAATTACCTGCCGAAAGTAGAAGCCTTCAACTATAAGAAAGCTGACCTGGCCCGGGAATACCTGCGTGAAATGATGCTCTGGAAAAAGGACAAGATGTTTTACCCTGACGCTAACTCTACTATGAGGGTGACTTATGGTAAGGTAAAAACATATAGTCCGCAGGATGGTGTGTTGTTTAATTACTTTACTACGCTTGATGGGCTGATGGCGAAATACAAGCCGGGCAGTGAAGAGTTTGACGTGCCGCAGGAACTGGTAAATATCTACAAGGCTAAGGACTATGGCCGTTATGCAGATGCATCAGATGGTAAGATACATACCTGCTTCATTACCAATAACGACATAACAGGTGGTAACTCGGGTAGCCCGTGCATTAACGCGAATGGTGAGCTGATAGGCGCCGCTTTTGACGGAAACTGGGAAGCGATGAGCGGCGATATAGCTTTTGATAAAAAATATAAGAGGACCATTGATTGTGACATCCGTTACATATTGTTGCTGATTGACAAAATGGGCCATGCTGATAACCTGATTAAGGAAATGGACATACGCCAGTAACAGTTTAAGTCTTACATTCAGCTTTTAAAGGTAAGTTTCATAAATATATTTTATGAAACTTACCTTTTTTAGTTTAAGTTTGTTTGCAATATAAAGGGCTTATGAAAAATCTTCTATTTTCTCTTCTTTTCATACTTGCCGGGAATATGGCTGCTGGGCAAAGCTGGTATAATCTCCGGAATGGTGCGGATGGGTTAAATGCTTTGGGAGTTATTTTCACTACCTGTACAGACGACACTGGTAATGTATATGCTGCCGGTAATTTTCCTGAGAACCCGGATTCGGCAAATAGTAAAATATGTGTCGCCCGGTGGAGCGCCATCCGCTTGCGCTGGGAACGCTTAGGTGAGGGTGCCGCAGGCATAAATGTAGAAAGAACTATTGAAACAATGTGTGTTGATAAAGCTGGCAATGTTTATGCCGCCGGGGGCTTTAGGGACGGTCCATTTAGTTTTAGCGGATACTTTTATGTTGCCCGGTGGGATGGCCATAGCTGGGCGAAGTTAGGAACCGGAGACAGTGCTTTAAAAGCCAACAGGCACATTTCCAGTCTTGCAACTGACGATAGCGGAAATATATATGCCGCCGGATATTTTCTAAATATTTACGGATTTTGTTATGTCGCAAAATGGAGTGTTGTCACCCTGACATGGTCAGAATTGGGGCATCTTTCGGCAAATGAAATTATACAGTCAATTGTGGTAGATGATAGTTTTAACGTGTATGCAACCGGTACATTTACTGACTGGCAACACCATCCGTATGTAGCCAAGTATTCTCCTGTAACTGACACCTGGATTAGTTTGGGCAGCGGGTTTGCTGTACCCCACAAATTTATATACAAAACACTGCTTGCTCTTGATACATTCAATCACCTTTATGTTGCCATTGATGGTACCGATAGTGCTTCATTTGATGATTCATCTTGGATATATAAGTGGGTGGGAACGAATATGGTTAGCTTAGGTGGACATGCTGGATTTAAAGGAAATACTTTCTCAGTTAAGAATGATGAC
>JACMPD010000184.1 GCA_014377675.1 Taibaiella sp. | reverse complement strand
CGTTTATATTTATGTAATCCACTTTATGTATTTACAGCGTGTAAATTAGGCAACGTTATCATCAGTACCCCCGCAATTGTGTATTTTTGCGCAAAATTATCTGGATGCAGTTTGAACAGCCAATACCCGTGCAGTGGATGGCGGATTTTACAGGTGCTGAAATAAGGGGCGATGAACATCAACTCGCTACAGGCATTAACGAAATACACATGGTAAAAAAAGGAGACATCTCCTTTGTCGATTTTGAAAAATATTATAGTAAATGCCTTAATTCGGCCGCTACCATTATTATTATCAATAAAGATGTACCCTGCCCTGAGGGAAAAACTCTGCTGGTAACCGCAGAGCCGTTTGATGTATATAATAAAATAGTGAAGCGCTTCAGGCCGTTTGAGCCTGCAAGCCAAATGATAAGCCCCACGGCTATAATAGGCGAAAATACTACTATACAGCCCGGTGTTTTCATTGGCAACCATGTTACTGTTGGCAGCAATACACTGATACACCCCAATGTAACTATATATGACAACTGCGTAATAGGTAACAACGTAGTAATACATTCCGGAACAGTGATAGGAGCGGACGCGTTCTACTTCAAGCGCCGCAAAGACAGGGAAGTACAGTACGATAAAATGCTGAGTTGTGGCAGAGCAGTAATAGAAGATGACGTGGAGATAGGCGCCTGCTGCACCGTTGACCGCGGCGTAACCGGCGATACGGTGATAGGCCGCGGCACCAAACTGGACAACCACATACAGATAGGCCACGACACGGTAGTGGGCAGAAACTGCATAATGGCCTCACAGGTGGGTGTAGCGGGTGTAGCGCATATTGAAGATGAAGTGATACTTTGGGGGCAGGTAGGTGTGAATAAAGACCTGACGATAGGCAAGGGCGCCGTGGTACTGGCGCAGTCAGGCGTACCCGCAAGCCTTGAAGGCGGAAAGACCTATTTTGGTACACCGGTTGATGACGCGAAAAGTAAAATGCGCGAACTGGCCTGGATAAAGCGCATACCTGAATTGTGGAATAAAATAAATAACAACGCCAAATAACGCACTTGGTAAACATAACAATTAATAGCAACATCACTTTACGCACCTTCACACCTGAAGACGCTGAGGCTTTGCTCGGTGCTATCAATGCCTCGCGGGCGCACCTCAGCCCTTGGCTTGACTGGATAAAGCACACTACGAAAATAGAACATGCAGCAAAATATATTAAAGATTCGCTGCACTGCGCCAATATGCAGGAGGGGCTTTTCCTGGGCATATTTGATAACGGGCAACTGACGGGCGGCGTTACCATGCACCAATGGGATCATAAACTTAAAAAGGCTGATATAGGCTACTGGCTTGTGAAAGGCAATGAAGGCAAGGGAACTATTGCTTTGTGCCTGCGGCACTTCGCGACTTTCCTGTTCACCAAAACCGGCCTTACCAAGATTGAGGTGCATTTTGCAGCGGCCAACAAGCGCAGCGCGAAGGTAGCGGAAAGGCTGGGATGCCGGATTGAGGGTGTCATCCGCCAGGGTACGCTCCGCAATGGCATGGCTGAAGACCTGGTGATAGCAGGCCTGCTGAAAAGTGAATGGGAGCAAATTATAAATTCCAAAAATTAAATTACAAAACCAAATAAGATTAGCGGGCTATACCACAATACTACGTTCTATTAACTGCCACAACCTTAACCAAAAATACTACGCGCTAAAAACAATTACATGCAGGCACTCAAAACAGGTAATTTGTCGCTTCTCTCGTGCATTGTGTGTATGCTTGTTTTGGGCTATACATCGCTTATCTACTTTCCCCGCTCCAGGCAGACTGGCGCCGAAGCGGTCATCTCATGGGATGTTTCGGGGTATTACTGGTATCTGCCGTCTCTGTTTATTTATAAGGATATCCGCCACCAGGCGTTTCACGACGGCATACTTGAAAAATATACGCCGACTTTTGATTTTCAGCAGGCGTTTAAAACCGACAATGGCAACTACGTATTAAAATACTCCTCAGGGATGGCGGTTATGTACCTGCCTTTCTTCACGGCCGCGCACCTGGTGGCAGGGGCTTGTGGCTACCCGCGTGATGGGTTTTCTTACCCTTACCAGCTGGCTATTCAGCTGGGCGGCCTGTTTATGGCGCTCCTCGGCTTGTGGTATTTAAGGAAGCTGCTGCTGATTTATTTCGAAGATAAGGTGGTGGCAATAGTGCTGGCGCTGCTAGTAATTGGCACCAACTACCTCAACTATGCCGCTATTGATACAGGCATGTCGCACAACTGGCTTTTTACGCTTTATGTTTTCCTGCTGCTCAATACCATAAAGCTGCACCAAACCTATAGTATTAAGTACGCAGTGCGGGTGGGCCTCCTGTGCGGGCTGGCAACGCTTACCCGCCCTACCGATGCACTCTCTTGCATCATCCCCCTGCTTTGGGGCATGGAAAGCCTTTCACCGGCCGCCATAAAAAAACAATTCATGCTGCTGCTTGCCCACTTAAAACCGCTGCTGGTGGCGGTAGTGAGCGCCGCCATGGTGGTAAGTGTACAGTTCATCTACTGGAAATTCGCCTCCGGCCATTGGGTGGTGTATAGCTACCAGGATCAGCATCTGTATTTCCGCTCCCCTAACCTGTGGAATTATAATTTCAGCTACCGGTCAGGCTGGCTTCTTTATTCGCCCATGCTGTTGTTCGCCTTCGCGGGTATTATTACCTTTATAAAGAAAGGGCAGAATAAAGTGGCCATACTCAGCTTTTTCCTCCTCAACTTCTATATCGTTTGCGCCTGGAATATATGGTGGTATGGCGGCAGGGCCATGGTGCAGAGCTACCCGCTGCTGCTGTTCCCGCTGGCATCACTGGTCAGGTTTGCGCTGCAGCGCAAGGCGCTGCTGTATGCGCTAATGCCCGTTGCGGGGCTTTTTGTTTATCTTAATATATGGTACACGCACCAGTGCCACAATGGCGGGCTTTATGACACCGAGACCATGACCGGCGCTTACTACTGGCGCACAGTGGGCAGGTGGCACGCGCAGCCCGGGCTGGCAGTGCTCAAAGACCGCACCGAACTATATAACGGCCCGGAGCTAAACCCTCAACTGATTGGCGGCAATGATTTTGAGCAGGACACCACCCTGCCCTCCCTCTTTGCACCTATAAGCGGGAGCCGCTCGCTGGAACTCAATGACACTACCCGGTACACCATAGAAAGCCGTTTCGCAGCCCGCAACGGCTCCGCGAACTGGCTGAAAGCACAGGCTGATTTCCTGAGCAGCAGGCAGGAAAACAACACCTGGCTCATGTCGCAGTTTATACTGCGTGCCTACAACCACGGCACAGTGGTGAAAGAAAACCTGATACGCCTTGACCGCATACTGCCCGCAAACACACCCACCAACATAACCATCTACATGGACGTAGCCGGCCTCACCTACGACAGCGTAGGCGCAGGCCTGTGGAATGGTTTCAACAGCCGCAAACTGCTGGTGGATAATATTAAGGTGTATTCTTTTGAGGGGAAGTAGGGGTTTGGCGTTAAACACTTGAGTCAAATCAGGGGGTTTCGGCGGGTTGAAAACCCGCTCATTTGTTTGGGCACGAGAGCGCTACGCTAACTCTCGCGCCAGTGATAGAAAGATTATCTTTATCTTATTAGTACCCGTTATCAACTTACAAATAAAGATGGCATTTATTTCCTGAATTTCTATCGCAAGGCGAAAAGACTCACTTTTTTAGACACAGGTGGAAAATACT
>JACMPD010000183.1 GCA_014377675.1 Taibaiella sp. | reverse complement strand
CATTGCCCTGCTCATAGTGCAGGGCGGTAATGCACATGGCGGTATCATTACCCAGCTCCGCCGCCCGCCGGTACAGACTCAAAGCGTCAGCCGCGTCTTGCTTTACTCCAGCAAGGCCCTGCTGATAAATTTTGCCCAGCAATAGAAGCTGGGCAGCGTTTTTATTTGCTAAACCCCTCAGCACTACATTTGTGTCTATAAATTCTTCATTTGCTATCCTGAAGATCCTTTTTTTTCCATTTCCTGAGTCAGTTACCTGGCCCAAACAATGCACACTATTGCAAAGTGTATATAAAAACAGTAAGCACAGTAGCATTTTTTGCATATAGGTACGGGTGAAGTGATGATAATAGTACTTAATTATATTCAAATGTAACGATTTTAGAGATTTAACAATCAACACTGCGGCTTTATGTATTGGCGCATCCATCCCTTATCTCCTGTTCAAAAGTGGTATAAATATTTAACTTTGATGTGCACCCCAAACCATAAAGGGCAGGACCACATTTACATACATCATTTACCTTATTTTTGTAGCCTGCAATGACAACACACGAATTTATAGCAGCGGCGCTGCTCGAAGATATTGGTAGCGGTGACTACTCTACCATGGCCTCCATACCGGCAACGGCGCAGGGCATGGCAGTACTAAAAATAAAAGAAGAGGGTATAATAGCCGGCATAGAGCTGGCGCAGCAAATTTTTCATTACCTGGAGCCTGAGGCTAAATTCAGACTGTATAAAGCTGATGGTGATAGGGTAGCAGTGGGGGAAACAGCTTTTGAGGTGGCAGCCGGTGTGCACACCATACTCAAGGCGGAGCGCCTCACCCTTAACTGTATGCAACGCATGAGCGGCATAGCCACCCTTACCGGCCAGTATGTGGCTGCTATAAAGGACTACCCCGCAAAAATACTGGATACCCGCAAAACAACACCGCTATTCAGGCGCTGCGAGAAAGATGCGGTGCTCATGGGCGGGGGGCTGAACCACCGCATGGGTCTGTATGATATGGTGATGTTGAAAGATAACCACATTGACTTTTGCGGCGGTATAGAAAAGGCCATAGCGCATACCAATGACTACCTTAAAGCCAATAACCTGGACCTGAAAATAGAGGTGGAAACACGTACAATAGATGATGTGAAGCGGGTGCTGGCCGTGGGTAACGTGGACAGGATAATGCTGGATAACTACACCCCCGCGCAGCTGGAAGAAGCCATAAAGCTTATTGGCGGCAGGTTTGAAACCGAGGCATCAGGCGGTATATGCCTTGATAATATTATACCTTATGCACGCACAGAGGTTGACTATATATCAGCCGGGGCTATTATACACCATGCCGTTAGTATGGACCTGAGCCTGAAAGCCAAAGTATTATGAGTACAAGACACCTTGTATTTATCATTAACCAAAAAGCCGGGGTAAACAGGAACAAGGAGATAAAGACGGCTGTTGACGCCTGGATAGACAGCGCGCTCTATACTACTGAAATAAAGTACACCACACATGCAGGGCATGGCACTATGCTGGCAAGGGAAGCCGCGGCAGCAGGGGCTTACGCGGTTGCAGCCGTAGGTGGAGACGGGTCAGTGAATGATGTGGCGCAGGGCCTGCTGGGTACCCGCACACACCTGGCTATAATACCTAAAGGGTCAGGCAACGGGTTGGCGAGGTCTCTGGGTATACCGCTGAAGACCCCGGCGGCAATAAAGGCGCTCAACAAGGGGCACGTGGAAATGACAGACGTCGCCTTCGCTAATAACATGCCATTTATCAGTAACGCGGGTGTGGCTTTTGATGCGTTGATAGCGCACAAGTTCGCCGGCAGCAAGCGGCGCGGCCTGCTCGCCTATGGCTGGCTGGTGAGCAAGCATCTGTGGCTGTACAAGGCCCGGCACTATGAAATAACCGCTGACGGCGCCCTGCGCAGTGAAAAGGCCTTTATGGTAGTGGTAGCCAATGGCAGGCAGTTTGGCTATAATTTTAAAATAGCCCCTATGGCCAGCCATACTGATGGGTTGCTTGATGTTATTATCATTCGCCCGTTCCCTAAGATGGCCGGGTTATTGATAAGCCTGCGGGCTGTAATGGGTACAATAGCCAAAAGCAGGTATGTAACTCACTTTAAGTGTAAAGAACTAACCATTACGCACCCGAAATTAGAGTATATGCAGAAAGATGGTGACGCCCGCAAATGCGGTACCCATCTTAAATTTACAGTGCAGAAGGCGGTGCTGGGCATAATAGTGCCGGAATAAAAAACAGTGTAGCGCCCTGCAATGCAGGGCGCTACAACAACCACTCTCACACACAAACACTCCTCAGACTCGCGCTGCACACAACCTCACTCATCCTCCTCAGACCCGCGCTTCACTCCACCTCACAATCACACACACATCACACACACATCCAACCAACACACAACCAAACACCTCAACTCACACTTCACTCATTTTCACATCTCTTCACATCACCCGCACGCCAGTTGTTTCACCTCAGACACTTTCGCACAATTAGCTTCACTCATCCGCCTCAACTCATGTTTCACTCATTTTCACAAAAATTAGTTTAATGTAACTACTGAATTTACAAACTAATTACATATAATTACCTACGAGTTTGCTTGCTATTTGGTTTTATTTTCTCTGAAAATATTCCTGTTTAAAAATTGATGTTGTTACATCTTTCTGTTGTTATTTTCTTTCTGATGTAAAGGTAGTATTGACTCAGAGCGGTATCCAAAAAAACTTCACGAACGGTCGTAAAACTTCACGAACGGTAATTTCAAGATGTTTTTGGCGGATATAAAGGCGGCATGGCAGACACTTTTACTTCACAAAAAGAAGGAAAGGTATCAGCTAAGATAGTGGAAAGGCAAGGGTAAAAAAAATGATAACAAGCAGATTTACTGCCATGAGTCAGGAAATAAATTTAAAAAGAGAACAGAGCCTCCGGGTATATGTAATTTATATAGATTGTTTCTCCCGAGGGAGCCCCCTTTACCCATATATCTCAATATGTATATCCTTGCTGCTATATCCCATATTTAGTATCCGCTGTTTCGCTTCATCTATCATTTCGCGCCAGCCGCACAGCATGAATTTTGCCGGCTGCCTGTTTTCGCAGAGTGCTTCGTAAACCGGGTGCACATAGCCGTTGTGCCCTTCCCATTGCTCCCGGGAAAGTGTGGGTACAAAGTTGAACCCGGGCATAGTTTCGGCAAGCGCCTGCATTTCATCAGCATAAAGCAGGTCTTGCCGGGTACGGGTACCAAAGATGATATTGATCTGTTTATGCGCTATATTGTTATTGTGGATGTGATGCGCCATGCTGCGGAAAGGCGCTATGCCGGTGCCGGTGCAGATAAGAAACAGATCTTCATCAAGCGTTGGCGGCAATACAAACACGCCCTGGGGGCCGCGCAACATAAGCTCGCTGCCTTCCTTTACTTCAGTAAATATATAATGTGACCCCTGGCCATGGTCAACGTGGAGAATAACCAGCTCAATAACATTGCCGCCGCCGGGTGCGGAGGCAATGCTGTAACTGCGCCACCGTTTGTTGCGCTGCTCATGTATAGGCAGGTCAAGGGTTACGAACTGCCCTGCCTTAAAGTCAAAATCAGGCGTTTCGGGCAGTTCTATCCAGTAACGGTTGGTATTTGGGGTGGCGGCCTCGATACGTGTTACAATACCTTTTTGCCATGGCTGCAGCATACAATTGTTTTTTACGAAATTAGCGAAAGATTTAAGTAATGGTTTGTTTTGGGGGAAGTTTTTAGAGATTCAAGGAACTACGGCACATTAAAATATATTTTTAAAAATGGAGTGCAGTGGGTGTTC
Source organism: Taibaiella sp. (assembly GCA_014377675.1). Classification (GTDB taxonomy): domain Bacteria; phylum Bacteroidota; class Bacteroidia; order Chitinophagales; family Chitinophagaceae; genus Flavipsychrobacter. The sequence goes on along the minus strand of JACMPD010000183.1, from coordinate 20,643 downwards.
ATTTCCCCCATCACCATTTAAAATAAGGCCAGTTATCGCGCAGTTGCGATTTGGTGAGTTTACGGTCTTTCATTTCTTTTACAAGGCTAATGTTTTGTTGTATGATGCGGGCTATCCGGTCAGGGGAAATGAAAAACTCGGTCATCATCAGGTTAAGGATGTCTTCATAGGTTTTTTTGCGCAGGCAACCGTAGAAGTAATAGCGGGCGGCCAGGCAGCTGTTGCGCTTCAGCAGCATGGTTTCACTGCGGCCCTTGCGGGCGGCGGAGTCTTCGGTTCGCAATACGGCATTAAATAGTTTCTGTCCTCGCATGGTATATGGTATTAGGGTGCAAACATAGAACATGGAAATGAATAAAAAAATGGAAGTTAGGCACAGAAAATGTAGCATAGAAGCCTCAATGCAGCCACTGTATTAGCTTTGCCTGTGGCCATATTTTGTGGAAAAAATTTTTTCAATGCGCATTTTTGTGGATTTATTATGAATAGGCAGCGTAGTATTATTATTTATCTGGTTGCGACTGGGCGGTAGATATATTGGTTTACTGTAAAAGAACTTTTGTATATTGTAGTGCTAATGGAAGGGCAGTTATCAGCACAGTGCTTTAACAGTGGTTCATTAATAAAATACCGTATATTTTTTGAGCTAAATATAGAACAGCACAATTATAGCAGAGCCCCCGGTGACCGCCGTAGTACAATAATTATAATTTTTTATTTCCATGTTTTTAGGTAGAAATATGTGGTTTAGGCGGTGATATTTTATCATGTAACAGCCCAATAGGAGTCTAAAGCAATAGTATTCGCCTTTATTTTAAGATTTTTTAAATTAATTAACGAAAAAATACGGCGGCGATATAATAATTCTGCTACGGGCATTATTATTTACATAATTTTGCGCAAACCCCAAGGGGAAAAATACCTTATTTCAGATACTTTTTCGCACTATTGCGATTATTATAAAAATTTAAATACCAATGAGCTTTTTGGGCTTCTTTAAATTTCTTACGCAAGAAATAGCAATTGACCTTGGCACAGCCAATACATTAATAATACATAACGACCAGGTAGTAGTTGACGAGCCCTCAATAGTAGCCATAGACCGCACTACCAATAAGATAGTAGCAGTAGGTAAGCGGGCGATGATGATGCATGAAAAAACGCATGAAAATCTAAAAACTATACGACCGCTCCGCGACGGAGTAATTGCAGACTTTAATGCGGCTGAAGGTATGCTGCGGGAGATGATAAAGTTGGTGTACCCTAAAAAGCCCCTTTTCCCGCCCAGCTGGAGAATGGTAATATGTATACCGAGCAGCATAACCGAAGTAGAAAAAAGAGCCGTGAACGACTCCGCCACACAGGCAGGCGCCAAGGAAGTATATATGATACATGAGCCAATGGCAGCCGCACTGGGTATTGGCATAGACGTAGAAGAGCCTACTGGTAATATGATAATAGATATTGGTGGTGGCACAACAGGTATATCAGTAATAGCGCTGGCGGGTATAGTGTGTGACCAGTCAATAAGGATAGCGGGTGATGAGTTTACCGCCGATATAATGGAGGCAATGCGCCGCTACCACAGCCTGATGATAGGCGAGCGCACCGCAGAGCAGATAAAAATACACGTAGGGTCAGCGCTTAAAGAACTGGATAACCCCCCTGATGATATAGCGGTGAACGGACGCGACCTTGTAACGGGCATACCAAAGCAAATAATGGTGAGCTACCAGGAAGTAGCTGAGGCATTAGACAAATCGATATTTAAGATAGAGGAAGCGATACTAAAGGCGCTGGAAAGCACACCACCGGAGCTGGCAGCGGATATATACCGGCGCGGGCTGTACCTTACAGGTGGCGGCGCATTGCTGCGCGGGCTTGATAAACGCATATCTCAAAAGATAAAGCTGCCGGTGCATGTAGCCGAAGACCCGCTGCGCGCAGTGGTAAGGGGCACGGGTATGGCACTGAAAAACATTGAGCGCATGCCGTTCCTGATGAAATAATTTTTAATAAAACGACACCTCTTCCCCTTAGGGTGGCCTGAGGGGTTTTTTATGCGCAACTTTATATTCATAATACGTCGCTTTTTCAACCTCATATTATTTGCGGTACTGGAAATTATATGCTTTATACTCATTGCCCACTCGCATACGCTGCAGGGCGATGATATAGTAAGCTCAGCGAATGCTGTGGCCGGTATAGCCTATAAAAAGCAGACTGACCTGTTTTACTACATAAGCCTCGGCAAAATGAATGACAGCCTGCTGAGTGAGAATGTGCGGCTGCGCAAACTGATAGACAATTACAAAACGGTAGATACGCTGAAAGACAGCGCGGTACACCTGGCACTGGTTAATAATGACACTACCGTGCATGTGGTAAAATACGCTGACTATATATACCGTACCGCAAGGGTAATAAACAATTCGGTAGATGGAGTGAATAACTACATAACCATAAACCGCGGCACCAGTGATGGTATAGCCAGGGGTATGAGCGTAATATCAGGCACGGGGCTGGTGGGCAGGGTGGAGTACGTTTCGGCGCACTTTGCCAGTATACTATCTATACTAAGTATAAAACAGCAGGTGAGCGCCAAGCTAAAAGATGGTACCTTTAAATCTACCGTGTGGGATAATGAAAAGCCGGATATATTTATGATGAAGGATATGCCGGCGGAAATAAAAGTGCGCAAGGGCGATTCGGTTTTTACCACTTCATTTGGCAATACGTTTCCGCCTGATGTGCTGATAGGTACGGTAACGCGGGGCGAACTGAACAAGAAGAATGGCAAGCAACAGCTTTTCCTGAAGCCCGCCACCAATTTCAGAAGTCTTGAATATGTATATGTGCTTGAAAATGTAATGAGGGTGGAGCAGAAACAACTGGAAGATTCGGCAGTAAAAAAATAGTAATGAACGTTTATTTCAAAAACATACTCCGCTTTTGCCTTATAGTTATTTTGCAGGTGTTTATCCTCAACAAAATAACGCTACACTGGTTCACCGAACCGGCGGGGGCACTGTTCGTGCCGTTCGTGTACCCGTTGTTCATTATCTTGCTGCCATTTGAAACGCCGGTTTGGGCTCTGCTCTTCAGCGGCTTCCTGCTGGGGGTTACTGTTGATATATTTATGACCACAGCGGGCATACATGCCTGCGCCATGGTGCTGATAGCCTACCTGCGCACCAATGTGCTGAACGCACTGATGCCCCGCGACCTTGACGAGTACATGCATCAGCAGCCCTCTATCAAGAATATGGGGTGGGTGCCCTTCCTGGTGTATAGCGGCTTCCTGATACTGCTGCACCACCTGGTTTATTTCGTTATAGAGTCGTGGTCATTCTCCAGTTTTGGCTCGCTTATGCTGAAGGTGGTGGCCAGCTTCGTTACCTCAATGCTGTTTATACTGGCTTACATACTGCTGTTTACAAGGCCGAACAAAATAAGGGGGTAAAACCATTTTCCGGTATTGCACTCAATCACCTGGTTCTGAAAGTTCTGTTATTAGTATAAAAAGCGCATCAGATCACGGGCTCCCGCAGAATAGTCCTGAGTTTTTCAGGTGCCGTTTTATTAACGTCTGATAAATAGATCTCATGGTGCGGGCCGTTTCTTTTAAAACCGTGGTCATCAGAAAAGGCTTTGATGAGGGCCAGCGTTTCGGGTTCGTTGGCGTATGGGCCCGTGTGCAGCATTTGCACGGCTTTACCGGCGGGCATCATAAATAACTCAGTTTCGCCGGCTAGAGCTATACCTTTTTTTTGCAGTACTGCCCGTGCAGCGGCCTTTACCTGAACATCCGTTACATATTCAGGCATTCTTATTAATAAGCGGTAGCTCCATTGGCCGCGGGGCACCTTTGCCTGTGTTTCCGCTATAGACAGGTTGGCATACAGGGCTTCATCAAACCACCACAACCCCTCCAGCTTAGCCACAACAAAATCTTTATCTTCCGCCTTGCACATAAATTTTATAGTGTATGCCACCGCGTATAGCGCACCCACATTACTGGCAAAGTCTTCCCCGGAGGGGTCGCCTTGGCCGGTAATGGACAGGTATTGCGCCTGTTCAGTTTCCACCAGTTCAGGCTGGGTTTTGGCGGTGTAGTAGGCTTTATAAAGCTTGCTGAGGTTTAATTTTTCCATAGTATTTTTAAATGCAAAAGTATAAAATTTACCTATTCCACTCAGTCTTAATGAAGTACGTGACCACGCCCTTGCGTATAGTAAAGAATGGAATCATGAACCGCAATGACAATGACGGGAAGATGAAAAAGAAAGCACAAAAATAGACCTGTTTAAAAATGGATGGCGGCAAAAGCCGGGTGAGATGTTTCCGCCGCCTGCCATTAAGCACACTGAATAGCAACGCTGCAAACTTGTCTTATTGTCCCTTGCCCCTGGTTGAAATACCGAAAGGTAAGTAGAGTGGGCAAAAACTCATAAAACTGGTGAGTATGAAAACGCCTGCAAACACCAGGAGAACGATAGCTACTGTGCCTGAAATGACATTGGTGAAATAGAGCGCGGCTACTACCAACGCTATAACTATTCTTAATACCCTGTCTAATGAACCCATGTTCTTTGTCATATTTTACTTTATTTTATGCCTGTGGCTCAGGCTTGGTTTTATAATGTGAGGTAAGCTGACTATAAACGATGCAAAATAAGGCGTGGTGGCCCAAACTGCTGTGCGCATTAAACTACAAAAATTAAAACATTAATATGTATTAATGATATTATGTCAGATTCCGGTTTCTTTCAGCAGTTGATATTCATCAATAAACCCGCTATGTTTCCATATTAGGTTTCCGTTATTGTATAGTTCCAGGTAGGGTATTTCTGATATGTTCTTCTGCATCATGAGTTCTTTATTCTCGTCAGCATCTATTTTTATCAGTGACATTTTGTCTTTCTTCTTTTCAGCCAGGGCATCAAGTACAGGCAGCATTTTTTTACATGGTCCGCACCACTTGGCATTGAAGTCAACAAGTACATAGTTGTTACCGGCCACCATTTTGTTAAATTCGGCCAAGGTGATGCCTTTTGAGGCGGTTGGCGCCGCACCTTTTTCAATAGGCAATGATGCGTTATTCCATTTCATAATGCCGCCATCCATGTTGTACACATTTATGAAGCCCATCTCCAGCATTTTATTTGCGGCTCTGGAACTTCGCCCGCCCGATTGACAGTAAACCAATACGGGTTTATTTTTATCAAGTTTGGTGAGTTGTTCTTCAAAATCGGTTGCGTTATAGTTGAAATTAAGAGCGTTCTTCAGGTGGCCGCCCGCAAACTCTTCAGGTGTTCTTACATCTATTAACTGCGTTTGTGCGTTGGTGGACAACTTATTATTTACTTCCGCAGCGGAAATATTCTGAATGGTTGTTTCTGAATGCTGAGCGGGGCTTTGGCAGGCAACCAGGTGCATGGTGGCAGCCATAAGCCCAATGAGCAGTATTTTTTTCATAAAAAGTTATTTATATAGTTATTTTATTATTTAATAAAGTCTCCTTTGTGCAGTTTTCCCACAATGTATATCCGCCTGAAAGGTTCCAGACCTTGTTAAAGCCATTTTGCGTTAGTATTCTTTGTGCGAGGTAGCCGCGTGTGCCTGCTTCGCAACAAATAAATATGTTTTTCTCTTTAGGTATTTCATCAAGCCGGTTTCTCAGCTCGTCAATGGGTATTTTGCTCTATAATGGTTTTCAACTGGTTAGCAGGTACCACGCCTGACTGCCGCCATAGTACTTTTCCGTTTCTGAACAGAATGAGTGTGGGCACGCCGGAGATATTGTAAGCGTTTGCCAGTCCGGCATTTTTATCCACATCAATTTTCAGGATGGTTGCCTGGTCACCTATTGTGTCTTTCAGCTGTTTAAGAATGGGTGCCATCATTTTACACGGGCCGCACCACTCGGCTGAAAAGTCAACCAGTACGGGCTTATCGCCGTTTATTACTGCTGCAAATGATTTGTTTTCCATATAGTTTTTATTTTATTTCTTTATACTCAATTTCCTGATCGTATATTGGGGTACCAGCGTTGCGGCGTTTTACTGATGGCGGGCAGTAGCCGCCTGAGCTGCAACAGCCTGTATCAGTAACGGCCTGGTATATGAAGAACAGGCTGAACAGACCAATAGCCCATTCTTTGTTTTGGATGCCCGTAACCAGCAACATAGTGCCGATACCTAACCTCATAATGCGAACCAAATGCCAGTTGGTAAAAAGCCTTTGTTTAAAAGTGTTCATTTTTCAAATTTTTTCAACGCGAACCAACTACCCGCGTTATAGACTTCTGTAAAACCGCTGGCTTCCAACATTTTCTTCGCGGAGGCGCTCCTCATACCTGAAGCGCAACAGGTAATAACCGGTTTATCTTTTTTCAACTTCGCAAGCTGGCTTCTGAGTACATCAACCGGGATATTGACAGACCCTTTTATGTGCCCGCCGCTATACTCACCTGGTGTACGTACATCAACTATAACACCACCATTGGCTATCACCTGGCCCAGATCTGCTTTTGGCCCCATCCCGAACAGTTTTTTAATTGTCTCTATCATTGTTAGTTGTTTTTGTAGTGGTTTACGTTAGTCTGGGCGCCGCCATCGGTAGCCTGTATTCCATTCTGCATCAAAAACCGTGCTACCTGCCCGTTACCGCCAATAATAAAATCGGCTATCTCAAATTTATATTTTAGCAGTCCTGTTCTCATCTTTTTTAATTGTGCTTTACTTTTATTAGGACAAAAGTCGGGAGTTAACAGCGCCTGGTGTGGAACATTTGTTGGATAGAAGGGATATTTTTTAAAAACTATTGAGCGCGCACAACCAATCTGCAAAGTTTATAAGCGGATAGGTAGCTGAGGCGGGAGAGCAGGTGTGTACAAGCTGAAATTAATAGAGCAATTCAATCGTATTTCTGCCAAGCCGCAACATTTTCTTTTGCTCCATAGTACGTAAAAGCCTGCCAATGGCTTCGCGGTGCGTGTGTAATTCGTCAGCTATTTGCTGTTGGGTTATGTAAATTGCTTTTGAATTGGCGGCCTTTGCCCGCTCCTTCAGGTAGTGCAGGAGTTGGGCATCCATATTTTGGAATGCGATAAGGTCAATAACGTCCATTAGTTCTGCAAACCGGGTACTGTAGGTGCTGTTAACAAACGTTTTCCATTCAGGATATTTAAACCAGCCGTCTACTAAGTTAACCGGTATCTGGATAATGACTGTATCGTCTTCGGCTATTGCTTTTATGAAGCTTTTTTTGTGAGATTGGCAACAATTGATAGCCATGGCGCATGTTTGGCCCGGATAAAGATGGTATAAAAATATCTCCCTTCCCTCATTGTCCTGCCTTACTATACGCAGTATGCCCTGGCGCACAATGGGCACAAAATTTATTACATCTCCCGGCGATATCAATACTGTGTCTTTTTCTATTGTTTTTACACGGCCATAGTGTTTTATTTCGGCAGCCAGTTGCGGATCTTTAAAAATGGTATCGCTCATACCCAATGAAAGTACAAATAAACAGGGTATCGCAGGTGTGTTTCTTCAACATGCCGGAAAGATTATCTCTATAATTGATGGGATTAATGCGAATGCTTTGCAGGTGGCGTAAGCTCAAATCATGGCGGCATCTAGGCGTCGATTTTGTCTTGATGGTATTTTAATGATTAAATAGGATCATTCCGGCAAAACAACTACAATTGTTGAATATGCAAAATTTGTAGACACTAATAGGCCAATATTATTTTGACCTTTCAACAATAGCATTAGAAATCGAAAATATAATAATTAGATCTGTTGGCGCAATTTTAATAGGTTTCATTGCGGAAGTCTTTCAAAAAACATTTTCTGCGGCAAAAATCAAAAAAATAGAAAGTTAGAGTATTCTTGTCCTATTATTTAATATAAATTATATATAAATATTTTTTTGATCGGGATGCGATAATATAAAATGCATGAATAAAAATGTGAACGTTTATACCCTGTCAATTAGCATTCTGGCATTTGCTATTTTATTGTTTCATCCTATACTCGAAAATCACTCTGCTCAGAAAGCGCTTGCATTGTTCGTAATGGTAGCTATTCTCTGGATGACCGAAGCTATTCCATTGGCGCTCACAGGCATAATGATACCTGTAGCCGCAATTTTATTAAAGTTGGTAACGACTAAGGAAGCCTTCAGCCAGTTTGGGAATCCTATTATATTCCTGTTCCTGGGTGGCTTTGTACTTGCAGGGGCACTAACAGCTCATTCAATAGATAAGCTGTTGGCGGGAAAACTAATAAAACTTGCCAAAGGGAATTTTTATCGATCTTCCATATTGATGATGCTTTGTACATCGTTGCTGGCTTTTTGGATCAGCAATACATCGTCAACAGTTATGATGCTGCCACTGGCATTAGGTATGCTTACCCTTGTAAAGAAAAGCGGAGCAACTCCCGAGGCGAAATTCCTGATGCTCGGAATAGCCTATTCAGCCAATATAGGCGGAATTGCCACAATGGTAAGCAGCCCGCCTAACGCTATCGGTGCAGCCATGCTTGGTATTACTTTTTTTGAATGGCTCAAATATGGTATTCCAATGTTCCTGATTACATTTCCGATAATGGTAATTCTATTAACCATCTATTTTAAACCGGATAAAAAATTAACGGTAGAGCAGGTAATAACCACAGACAATCAGGTTATTCGCCCAAACAAAACCCTCGGAGGTATATTCTTGTTTACGATTGTGCTGTGGTTAATGGAAGGTGGACTTAGCCGCTGGTTGGGAATAAAAGAAGGCTTCAGTTCTCTTGTAGCTATTGTAGCGATTTTCCTTATAGTCATCACCAGGGTTTTGAATTGGGAACAAGTGATAAAAAGCGTTCAGTGGAATATTTTGTTGCTTTTTGGTGGTGGGCTCACACTTGCTATGGTGCTTGAAAAAAGTGGTTTGGGGGTATTGTTGGCCGGGCAGATCTCCCTGCTGGCTAATGCTGTGCCGTTGATAGCCTTTATATGGATCATCGTCATCACTAGCATCTTGTTTACTGAGTTCATGAGTAATACTGCCAGTGCAGCCTTACTGCTTCCTATTGTATACAGTTTAGCGCTGCAACTGAAGGTAAATCCTATGCTATTAGTACTGCCTGCTACTATTGCAGCATCTTATGGATTTATGCTACCTGTTGGAACACCCCCGAATGCACTTGTTTTCTCTACTGGCTTTGTACCTCAAAAGGACATGATACGTTTGGGAGCAATTTTAAACATACTTTTCTCCATAATACTAACTTCATTCCTGTACCTGGTATTTCATTAAAAATTTATAAAATGTTTTTCCAATAGATAGGTAACGTTTTGACTGTCATCCGGTATAGCTTACGTTAGAAGCCGATAGAGGCTTCTAACATCATTCCGCTGAACTTGCCCCCCGACCGGATATCTGTGGGAGTGAAATTATTGTATTGCTGGTTCACGTACTCCGCTTTTGCAACGATATTTTTCGTTACAAACCAACCAACTGAGCCTACAATCCGGTTGATCGTTATATCGCCGGATTTGGAAATGGGAGTAGCGGTCACGGAATTATAACGTGCGCCTACCCAGAAATTCTCTTTGGCCGTAAACCTGTAAATAAGGTCAACAGCGTACTGTGTTGCAGTCCGTGTGTTCCTTTCTGTAATTACCCTTCCCTGCGCCATTTCATAGGTTCCGAATAGCTCCAGCCCTTTGTATTTGATGAAAGGGTTGACCATAAAAGTGGTTACCTGCTGGCTGAAAGAAGGGTTGTATCTTCCCGAAAAGGCATTTTTGGCTGAGGTAGCAGTGGTATTCTCCATGGCAAAGAAATAATGCGAACCTGTGCGGTCACCACCAAATAGTGTATTACCGGCGGCACTTGATACCCCATAAAAAGACCCCGTGAGCCTGAATCTTAAATCTTTATTGAGTTGCTTATCGTAACCGATCTTGGCATGGAATGCCGGGGCATATTTATTCACTTTGCCGGTTGCAGAATCTATCTTCGTCGGAGCAATAACTGTAGGATTTAGCTGACCATTAGTTATACCTGCCATTGCAATAATACCACACTTTGGGTGATAGTAAATCTCTCCGCCTATTTCTGTAGCAAATTCATCCATAATATAATTTTCCACAAAAGGATTGTAAATGGCGTTCCCGCCATCGCTTCTCCTGTAATGCTGATCACCATAGTCGACTTCATAATCGCCCGCTTTGATGGTAAAGTTTTTCATCAGGCTGTCTATAGCTGCACTTTTCAGGAATGGCAATTTATCGAACTGGACATATCCTCCCTTTACCCAGGTCTCTTCATGATGCCTTGTAGACAGATACATGGTAAGGCTCATCCGCACCCCATCTGCCAATTGCGCATCAATGTTTAAATTAGCCATTGCCAGATTAAATCCATTCTTCAATGATGCCAGCTGGTTAGTATTTATACCATTCACAAGTAATGGGACAGCGCTGTTGTCGTGGCTTATAGCCTGAAAATCCTGGGAAAAATTTCCACCTACTTTTACTTTCATGCCGCTAAAGGCAATGGTATCCTTTTTTGGCGTTTCAAAAACGTTAAGCCCTCTTTTGTCGTTTTGCCTGTAATATTGTATCTCTGGCTGCGCCATTGCTGCATACCCGGTTGCAAGAAAAAATAATGCGGATTGGCTGCATAGCCTGTAGATTGCTTTCACGATATCCTATTCAAGATGTTGAGAAAAATGGTGTTAATTAGTGGCTGTAAGTACTGCCTTGAACTGTATTGTTATTTCATCACCCGTCTTTAGGGCACCCAGCAATGCGACCGGCGGCCTGATTCCGAAATCTGTCATCCGGATGGCCTTTGACCCTTCAAAAATGATCACTCCCTTTCCTTGAGTTGCAGATACTGCAGATATGTCAACGAGTTTCGTAACGCCCGCAATGGACAGGTTTACCTTTGCTGTAACTTTATGCGCGCCAGCCGGTACCGAACGGATGGGCGCAGCTAACACTAAGGTAATGTCCGGGTGGTTATCGGCATTCAACGCTTTGTAAGTATTGTTGTTCATGATCCGTCCCTCGGTGCTTTTAATAGAGTAGACACCCATTTTTATACTCATTGCATTGAGATTGAAGCTGCCGTCGGCATTCCATTCAACCATACCCTCTCCGCTTATCAGTCCTACCGTTTCTTTCCAGTTATGAAGGTTTGATGTTCCCATTATCGTTGCTGCAGTATTCGCGGAGATCACATATTTTTTGTTGGGTGTGTCAGCACAAACAAATAAAAAGGCTATCATTAACGGCAGGAAAGTCTTCGAAAACGTCATTTTTTTTAGATTTAGATTGTTAGGGATTCATTTTTTCAAACACAAGAGCTGCGATCAGTGCCTGCACAAAGGCAAAAATAAACCACATAGCTACTAAAAGGAAAGGAACGTTCATGGCACTGTAGATAAGCCACATCATAGGGAATATTGCAACCATCAGATATATCAGCGCAAACTCAATGGCACGTGTAAGGAAGGACCCGCCCAGTGCGCTCTTGAACCTTGCCCAGAACCAAGACAATGCAAGGCTGAGCACAAATGGATGCAAGTAGTAGAACCTCATCCTCCCGGCTTCCGAGTCAAAAGCAGGGTCGAAGTATTGCATAGCTATACCCGGAAAAAACCATATTGTTACGTATAAGCCTACGACAAGCAGAAAAACTAAGACAAAGCCTGCAACCAACCCGGATACAATTATTTTTTTCATGATTTTTTATTTTAGAGTAAAGGACCATGCTTGCTCAATGGCAATCCTTCGTCAACTGCACCTTCTTCATTCATTTTGCTCCCAATTTCCTTGATTTCTATTTTACACTTTGATATATCCTGACGGATCAGCGCGAATAAGCTCATATAAATATTGCTTATCCACACTAATGAGAAACCTGCAATTAAATAGCCGCTCCAGTCACTCATCACTAACTTATATCCGGTTATTAACAGCATAAGTATTGTAACGTAATGGCTGAAGCAGTATTCACATGTAAACAGGTAAAAGAACTTCCGCTCTAACAGCGTCTTTCCTTTCAGACTTCTTTTGACACAATATTCTCTTGGTTCCCTGAACACCTCTCCATGTGTTACCGTCCATGCAATACATGCTACGGGAATAGCTAACAAGAAAAGCCAGATTATTTGTAATTGAATTTCCATCAGACATCTATTGATGTTTTACTACCCTCGTTAGGTGCCTCGTTTTAAATGACCAACCTGAGTGTCTATCTACATTATTAATCTCTGGTATAACAACATAAATAGACATACTTATGACCGATGCGAAAAAGCGTGCCCGGCTGTTGGTGATCTTTTCTCTTATGTTCAGCCTTTCCCTATGTTCATCGAGTTGATGCTGAGTCCTTCCAGCTTCTGATGGGCTTTCTTTTCTTTTTCCGGTTCGGTTGTGGAGTGCCTGAAAGAAGTACAACCGAACCCAACGGATACTAAGACAATAAAAAGATACTTAATCATTCCTTCGTGTTTCTGAAGTGTTAGGTTGCAACAGGCGTCTAGCCAAGGTATGCGCGAAGCATCCACGTCATTTTTTCGTGTTGTTTCATTACACCAGTAATAAAATCGGTTGTGCCAAGGTCTTTATACTTATCTGAAACAGGAACAAGGTCATTCCTTATGATCCTTATAATAGTTTCGTGATCATTTAGCAATGTCTGAATGATTTGCTTCTGGTTCCCGAAATCTTCATCATTCTCCAGCATACTGGTGACGCTTAAGAAATTTTTAAGTGAGCCGAGCGCAAAGTGACCCAGTGAACGAACACGTTCTGCAATGTCATCAACCACAATGTCCAATGCTTCATACTGGCTTTGAAAAAAACTATGTAACTCCATAAACCCGGCTCCCTGAATGTTCCAATGGGCATTTTTGGTCTTTGTGTAAAGCACATACTCGTCCGCCAATAGTTTGTTGAGGAGTGTTGCTACTTCTTTCAAATGACTGTCTGATATTTCGATATTTGGTTTCATTTTTTTTGTTTTAAACTTTTAATTATTTTTTGAATTAGTCCATTAGTGTGGAAATTCCACTTGTAAGCATTTACTATTTCCGTGGCGGAGTCACCATCGCTGGTTGTCCCCCAACTGCGTTAATTGATCTCTATTTTTCTGCAGCGGCTTTAAGCCCGGCTACGTTTTTGGCAGCATCTTCCGCTTCTCTTTTCTTTACATAGCAGTAATGTCATCTTTAGCTGTGACACCTATCTCTGCTGCATTCAGCAATGGTTCCCATTTGATTGCATCCTGAACGTCTTTTTGTAATTCTGCATTAGTTTTCTCTCGATTTCAATTTTGTTGTAACGGAATCATTACAGTGTGTAAAGGTGATCCTATTCGAGACATTAAGTGTTACACCAATCCGGCAATTATTTACACGTTTCACACATTCAGAGCGCTGTATTGGTGAACATTGCTTTTTTTGTTTTGGTAAATCTAAAATACCGTACGATGGATATGCCCTTATTGGGGATTTGCAAACATTTTCTTCGCCATTTCCTTATCATGGCTGTAGATGTCATCGGCAAAATGCACCCCACCCTTTTTATCTACCCAGGCTGTGTAATAAGTAATAATTACAGGAACGGGAGACTTTAGTTTTACAAATTGCTCCTTCCCGCTATTCATGGCTATCCTTATCTTTTCCGGTGACCAGTCACTTGAATTACGCAACAGATAGTTAGCCATTTTAGTGGCATCGCTGAGCCTGATGCACCCGTGACTCAGATCTCTTTCGCTCCTGTCGAAAAACCCCTTTTCAGGCGTATCGTGCATATAAATGTTGAAGCTGTTAGGAAACAGGAACTTCACTTTCCCTAAAGCATTTCTTTCGCCGGGGCGCTGGCGTACCGAGGGAAATCCTCCTTTGCCTGTAATTTCCATGTTCCTTTTCTTTAGGTAATTTTTGTCCCGCCTCAGACCCGGAATGACTTCTTTCTTTACTATGCTGGGTGGTATATTCCAGTAAGGGCTGAAAACAACCTGGCTCAAATTGCCGGAAAACATAGTAGTGTTATGTCCTTCACGGCCTACCACAACATTCATTTGAAACACGATATCTCTACCGCTGTCAACATACACTTCAAATTCAGGAATATTTACAACAATCAGTACTCCCTCAGGTTGGGTAGGCAACCATCGCATTCTTTGCATATTGATAAGCAATTGTTGCGTCCTTGCCAGGGCTGATATATTTAAGTCATTGACTAAGTCTTTTGTTATTATACCGGTGGCTTTATACCCGTGACTTAACTGGTAGGTTTTTACGGCACGCTCTAATTGTGCATCAAATAATTGGGTAGTATCACTGCCCGCAAGTTCACCCGTACTTTGCAATCGTTTTTTAACCAGCATGATCGCAAGTTCACTACTGCCAATGCTATATTTCCCTTTGCTGGCCGTAATTACTTGCCAGCCTCCATTCTTCGCAATTGTCCTATATTGCTGCAATGGAACTTTTAATAACCGATAAGATTCATTTAAAGCTGCAAATGTGGTATTCACAGTGTTGTTAGCCAGCACAGAATCAGCTAGCGCGATGATATCTTTTCTTTTCGCAGGAATATAGGTGCCGAGTGCAGCTTCGCTAATACCTGTTTTTGTATAGTTCTTTAGCGCATACGAAATAAATCTCTGAGTTATCTGTAACTCTGTTTTAACTACAGCAGGGTCTTTCGGATCAACTGTTTTATCTTTCTCTGCACGTAGTCTGTCGAAGCGGTGCTCTAAAGACTTATTGAACGCGTCAGCATCATTTTCAGAAGAGTACAAGCTTCGGAAACTGAATGCCTGTTCAATTAATCCATCACTGGAAAACCATGCGAATTCAAAATTCCTTGCGTTATAAAAGCCACGGATAGCGGCAGACATTGTATCATTAAGCTTTTCCGATGCAATGAATTGCTCGACTACAACACTATCTAAAAAAATATCGTTGAATGCATTTCGCTGGTCAATACTGCGGTCCCGGGCTATTGTTTTTTGGTCAATTGGAGATTCCTTACCCGGTTCAGAAGCATTGCCACTTTCTTTGCAGCTAAAAAGCAACAATGTTGGTAAGAGCAGAGATATAATGTATATTTTGACCATATTTGTACTTTGTTGTTGGAGTTGGTTTTGCTGGCTCCGGACATTCAAATTGGCGTTTCCGGACTCAATTAATCTAAATAATAACCGGCGGTACTATCGTTGTTAGTCATATCGCTCGTTTGCATCCTGCTCTGAGAAATTGGCATTTATATTTTCACGTTCCTGGTGGCTTCCCCCTGTTAAGTCTGCAGGATACGTTGTATTTTCTTGATTCATACCCGACGCAAAGTTGTTGTTTACTGGTTCGGATTGTATTGGCCCTTCAATGAAGTTATGCGATACCCGATCTTGATATATTTCTCTCATAATGCTGCTTTTTTAAAGTAATTTTTATGAACTTCATTATTGCAAATTCAGTTAAAAATGATGGGGATTACTATAGAAGCAATCCCCATCAGAATGATAAAAGCGTAGTTTAACATCTCTACATTCTTGCGCATTCATCAGCGCAATTGCTACATGCATCTGCACATTCCTCGCAATGGTCATTCTTGTGCTTTCTGCATTCATCGGCACAGGCTTTACATGCCTCAGCACACAGCTTGCATATTGCCGAGGCATGGATGCTTCCTAAGCTCATTAGTTGCGCCGCTGCATAACAAAGAGCAGCGCACTCCATGTCAAGTTGGATGCATTTCGCCATCATTTTTACGTCCTGTTCTGAGAGGCAAGAAGAAGCACAATGATTGCAGGTAGAGGCACACTTAAGGCACGCATCAATACATTTTTGGTATTCGTGGTATCCCATGTTACGGAGGTTTTAAAATGAAAATGTATAGTTTTTAAAGTTCAAAAATGAGCTTCTGCAATGGATCGCTTGTGATTATCTATTGCATTGTATCAGGACGCCGTTAAAAAAATGATTAGTGTTTTGCACCTAATGCATGGTTCTTCGCGTCTTCTTTTTGATGGTCGCTGGCTATGGAAGAATGCCCATGTGCTAATACTGCACTGGTATGCGCTTTGTCGTGATGGCCGGATTCGTGGTGGTTAGCAGCATCAAGGTGATGTTTTGCAGCTTCCTGGTGATGCGCGGCTGCTTGTTTGTGATTTTCAACGCTTTTGTTTACTTCAACAGCATTGGGTTGTTTTACTTCGTCTTTTGACTCTCCCGGATTCTTTGTTAGTGTAGACATGTTTTTTACGTTTATTGTGATGGAATAATCACACTGTAAAATTGCACCCATAAGCCCTCAAAAACATTACATAAACTGGGTATATAGTTACATCATTCACACATTTTCAAGCATAACAGTTCTTTTCTGGTTTTGTAGTTTATACATTGACGGAGAAACGTTGGTGATTTTCTTAAACTGGTTAGATAGATGGGCTACGCTGCTGTAGTGCATTTTGTAGGATATTTCAGTTAGGTTAAGTTCGTTGTTCTGAAGCAATTCCTTCACCATTTCTATTTTGTGCAAAATTATATACTGACGTATACTAACATGATTTACCTCAGAAAATACATTTGCCAGGTATGTATAATCAAGTCCAAGGGCCTTACTAAGGTATACTGAGTCATTCATCAATTGTGTTTCATCGGAATAATGAACCATATTAACAATGAGATTCTTTATTTTTTCGATGAGTATACTCTTTTTGTTGTCCAGCAACTCTAACCCCGAGTGCAGCAGATTCTCTTTAAGTTGCAATCTTTGCACGGCTGTAATTTGCACAACCAGATCAACTACTCCAAGATTGATAGCCATGTATCTTATACTAAGCTTTACCAACTCTTCCGCTACCATCATCTTGCATCGCAAACTGACCATATTCTTTATATACAAAACCATAACCGAACTGATTAAATAGAGTGAAGCAAATAGCATTACTCGCAGATATACTAAAGCGTCAATTGCTGACTCATTATTCTTTTGGGTATAGGCTACTTATTTAATTACAGCAAAACCATGCCTTTAAAGCAATACATGATTTGAATCAGTATTTGATATATTGCGCTATGTTTTATTCAGCTCAAACTCAATCTTGAATTCGCTATGGACATTCCGCTTCACTGGCAATTGTAATATTTCCACCCAGTGATTCTACTCGATTTTTTATGATAAATAATCCCATTCCTTTGCCCTAAGCATGATAATGGAACCGCTTGTACAAGCAGAATATATAATTTCCATTTTTTGAAGATCAACCCCAAGTCCATTATCCTTAGCACAGATGTCAATGATTAAATTGGTCTGTGGATCGTTGAGTTGTATTCCATTTGAAATTAGATTGGTAAACCTATTTTTAAAACTACTTTGTGCGCAATAAATGGCAATAACATCGCTTACGCAACCCACCTTTTAAAACCGTACATTCAAGGGCAGGAGATTTCGCGTACAAACATTCCGGCAAGTAAAATGGGGTCAGATTTATTTAAATTATCAGCAAACTGAAGGGCTCCTTCAGAGGAATATGACCCATTAAAAGGGGGGTCCATTTAATCAGATGCTATTGTAAAGTGGAATAACGAATACTACGTTTTCTTAGAATCTACCGGCGGGTGCTATCGTATGCATAAGGTTGAGACAGGTACATCTGACGGTGAATTTATTGAAATTACCTCGGCCTTACCTGATTCTAAGATTGTTATTCGCAATGCCTATTCGCTTCTTATGAAATTAAAAAGCGGCGGAGAGTAGAACAAAATTTAACGTGCCCAATATTGATACTTAATAAGCGTCTTTATTAGAGTCAATGTTCTTTACACCGTCTCTCCACATCACCAATAAAAATCCCATAATCATAGGTATGGGATTTTACTCTTGGAGAAGTGCGGGAAACTATCGAATCTTTTTGTGAGGATTTGAACAGTTTGTATTTTAGCTATTTAATGGATAAAAAAAGCCGGAAATATCAGTTCGATATTTCCGGTTTGTGGACTCCCCGACGAATTGCCGAACCGGTTGATGAATTTTTCATCTGTATTTACCCTTTGCGAGCGATAATTAAATAAATATCTTAGGTTTGATTTGCGTAAGTTCGAGCTGTGCTTTTTCTGGTGATCTTAGCCAATTAGGGAAATTAGCTACCAACATATAAAAATAAACCTCTTTAAATGAAGGCAATAGTTTATACACAATACGGACCACCAGAAGTGGCAAAACTTAAGGAAGTGGAAATACCTGCTCTAAAGCAAAATGAGGTATTGATAAAAATCCATGCTACAACCGTTAACCGCACTGATTGTGGGTTTAGAAGTGCAGAGTATTTTGTCGTTCGCTTTTTTGCGGGCCTGGTTTACCCCAAAAATAAAATACTGGGATGCGAGTTTGCGGGAAAAATTGTAGCCATTGGCAATAATGTGCAAGATCTAAAGTGCGGCGATGATGTTTTTGGCTACGACGACAAAAAATTCGGAGCTCATGCAGCATATAAAGCGATGGCTGTGGATGGTTGCGTAACGATCATGCCCGCCAACATGACTTATCAGCAAGCGGCACCAATTGTAGAAGGCAGCCATTATGCTCTTTGCGACATCCGGTCAGCAAAGATTACAAGCGGTCAAAACATCCTGATAAACGGTGCAACTGGCGCCATCGGTTCTGCAGCTGTTCAATTGGTAAAATACTTTGGCGCAAGGGTTACAGCCGTATGCGATACAAAAAATATTGACCTTATAAAATCGTTAGGGGCCGATACTGTCATCGATTACACCAAAGAAGATTTTACCAAATTAAATGAGTTATTTGATGTGGTGTTTGACGCTGTTGGTAAGAGCTCATTTGGGAAATGTAAACCTTTGCTTAAAAAAAGAGGGATTTATATGTCAACGGAATTGGGGTATATGTCGCAGAATCCTTTTTTAGCTATCATAACACCATTCCTTGGCGGGAAGAAAGTGCTATTCCCAATTCCAACGATCAGTAAGGAAGATGTTATCTTTCTGAAGGAGTTAGTAGAGACCGGCAAATTCAAACCGTTAGTCGATCGAAGCTACCCCCTGGAACAAGTTGTGGATGCTTACAAGTATGTTGAAACCGGACAAAAAACCGGCAATGTGGTTATAACCATATGAGAAAAATTCTCCGGGAATAAATTTTGGCACAGGTGTTTACATTTTCCTTCATCTATCGGAAAACACTGAACTTGTTTTCTATGTGGCAATTCTCAAAGATTTTCCGCGCCTTTTCGGGCGTACTCCAGTATTTTACAGAACTGATATTTTCATGTGGGAATTGTCTCTGTTTCAAAATAGCAATACTTTAACACTATTTATTCAAGCTAGAGTATACCGTATTATAAATGGTTCGACTTTCCTTTACAATAAAACCCTTGCATCGCAAGGGTTTTATTGTAAAGGAAAGGAGCGGACAACTGTCGAACTTTTTTGCGGAGGATTTGGCGCTAATCAATACCTACTTCACATTGAAAAAATGACACACTAATTGATAAGCTTGATGACTTCCCCTGCTTTAATGGTTGCCTTATAATCCTCAAGGAATGTACTCGTCATACCTCTTCCTATGTGTATATTGCCACTAGCTATCAACCCATCGCAGATTATTTTACCATTGAAATTAAATATTGCAGTCTTTATTTTAACTGGTAGATTTGTAAGTATTTCATTGAATGACTGCGTGATATTGATCACTTCGTAAAATTTATTGGTTCCTAATTCCATCAAAACGGCAAATTTTTTTGTTTGTTTTAAAACAATAAACTCAGATAGCATTCCCCCTGAAACCTCCCCAATAAACTCTATACCCTTTTTATCTAAAATATGCTTGTTGTCAGATAAGAAATAGTTGAGTACATTTTTATCTGTAAAAAGGACATCTCTACCCTGCACCTTTATTTCAAGAGCCGCATCCCGAAAGTCTGTTGGATGTGAATTTTCAGGCATCAAACCTTCATACACGGCAGCGTAAAATAGTAAGGGCATATAATTTTCAAAAAACGTGGCCTGGTCTTTTTCAGATAAAATCATTTCTATTTTCCTTTTTGAGCGCAAATGTCGAAAAAAAATTGAGAAGCAATGTCTGTATTCAAAATAATATTTATGAAAGTAAATGGCTATTATACTTCATAGAAAAAGCCGCCCTGAAATAAACCAAGACGACTGTAAGGTTATGGTGGACTACCCCGACGAATTCCCAAACCAATTCATGACGTTTTTCGAGCGGATATATTCTTTAAAAGCCCTGCTAAAGGACTGAAATAGACCGGGAAGAGATATGATTGTTGGCGATTGTCTGCTCGATAAATATGAGATTAATCGGATTAAAAACGGTTAACTACTTCTAACATGGGGGTCATTGACAAAAAATATTTATAGGATTAGGTAGTTACTTCTCAAACTCTAAGTTTTCCGTATGGCATTGGTTTTTCGAGAATACATCGTACCATAAGTTTGTGATAAATTGAGTTCATGAACCATCTGCGATTAAACCTGAAATGATATTCATTCAAATACGACTGGAGCCTTTCTGGGCTGCATTTATGGTGGATACCCCGAAGCCATCCTTTAATGTTCATTATGTGGGTATGAAGTTGCT
>JACMPD010000182.1 GCA_014377675.1 Taibaiella sp. | reverse complement strand
CTATCCCCGCTAAAACCATCCATTTCCACGAGCATCTGGTTCAGGGTGTTTTCCCTTTCATCATTGCTCATCATCATGTTTTTGCCTCTCGCGCGGCCAATAGCATCAATTTCATCAATAAATATAATACATGGCGCTTTTTCCCTTGCCTGCTTAAACACATCCCTTACTCGGCTTGCACCCACACCAACAAACAACTCCACAAAATCAGAACCTGACATAGAGTAGAATGGCACTTGTGCCTCCCCGGCCATAGCTTTTGCCAGCAGCGTTTTACCGGTTCCCGGAGGGCCTACCAATAATGCACCCTTAGGTATCTTGCCACCAAGTGCAGTATATTTTTTAGGGTTTTTAAGGAAGTCGACTATTTCCATTACCTCTACCTTAGCTTCATCAAGGCCGGCTACATCATTAAAAGTTATATTTACACGGGTGCCTTTTTCAAACAGCTGGGCTTTCGATTTACCTATGTTAAATATACCTCCGGCGCCACCGCCACCGCCACCATTGCCCATTTTCCTGAAAATAAGGAACCAAATAGCAACAAAGAAAAGAATAGGAAGTAAAAACTGCATTAGCACATGAACATAATCAGGCTGCTGGTCATAAAACACCTGCACATGGTTTGCTGTATTTGTACTCTTTTCGTATTCGGTCAGTTCTTTGCTGAACTGCTCTACAGTACCTATTTTGAATTCAAAAGCTGGAGTTTTATCATTATTAGCAACGGCATTATTGTATTTGCCACCGCCAGCTGGTGCGGGGAAGGCGACGCCTTGCTTATAATACACCTCAACATGGTCGTTGTTAATTACTTTCAACTTAGCCACCTTCCCGCTATCATTGGCCATTTTGAAATCCTGGAAACTATGGTCAGCCGCAACCGGGCTAAAGTTTCCGCCGGAAATCTGAACACCGAGGATTATAAGAACAATAAGGCCGTAAATCCAGTATATATTAAACTTAGGTCCCTTACGGTTGTCGTTACCCATTGGCCTGGGTGCAGGGTTTTGTTTACTATTATCTTCCATTATATGTTGTACTTAATTGGGTTGTTAAATTTTAATATTCTGTACGCTCTGCATCAGCCCAAAGACTTTCCAGGCTATAAAATTGTCTTTGCTCCTGTTGAAAGACATGTACTACAATGTTAACATAATCAACTAATGTCCATTTCTCACCAAGTTCCAGGTGGTAGGGCTTTTCTTCACATGTTTCTTCCACTTCATCCCGGATGGCGTCAGCTATAGATTTTACCTGAATATGAGAGCGGCCATCGCAAAGAATAAAGTAATCGGCTACCGCTTCACTTATTTTTCTGAGATCAAGAACTACTATTCCTTCTCCTTTCTTATCCTTAATAGTATTTATTATGGTCTTGAATAGCTTACTGTTCTTACTAAGCCTTGCAGCCGGCTTGTTTACTTCCTGTACTGAACCTATTACTTGCTCCAAACTTAAATTTTCCTGTTTTATGGTTTGATAATATCTTTATGCTTTCTGATGCAAAAATTACGCAAATATCACGCAACTTGTTTTTAAAACGGTATGCCTTAACAAAATTATAAATCTTTTCGCACTAATCCATATGTCTTTACAACATGCACCAGTTATAGAACTCGATTTTACTGATAGCACCAATAACTATGCCATGCAGTTGATTGATGGCAATAAGGCACAACATGGTATGACAATTGTCGCCCGTTCCCAAACCAATGGTAAAGGACAACGTGGCAGAACATGGGTTGATGTGCCTGGCGAAAGCCTGCTGATGAGCGTAATAGTTGTTCCGCATCAATCAATCAGTGAACAATTCATGTTTAATGCTGCTATCGCTCTTTCAATTGCGAATGTTTTGCAAAAATTGAATGAAGAATGGAAGGTAAATATTAAATGGCCAAACGATATTATTGTCAATGACAAAAAGGCAGGGGGCATCCTCATTGAGAATATTTTGAGGGGTGCAGCATGGTCAAGCAGTGTTATTGGTCTTGGGTTGAACGTAAATCAGTCACTTTTTCCTGACGAACTGCCATATGCGGTTTCATTGAAAATAGCTTCCGGCAAAAATTACCTTATAACAGAATTGGTTGATCTGATTAGGACCGGTATCCTGAAGGGTGTTGATGAAAGAAAGTCAAGTGAGGAAATTCTATTTGAGTACAACAAATTGCTATTCAAAAAGGGCGACTATCAGTATTTTTCAGACCAAACACAGAGGTGGCGGGCCAGAATATTATCTGTGACCAATGAAGGCATGCTCGTTGTTCAATTAGAAGATTGCAGTATTGTAAACTATTATCACGGCCTGGCAGCATGGGAATATGGCGGGTGATTTTTTTCATATGTATAGCGGGTGATATAATCAGGGCATTTTCCCCTGACTTTTAGTAATTTCGCTACTATATGCGTATATTAATGGTGTGCTTGGGTAATATTTGCCGTTCGCCTATCGCAGAAGGTGTCTTAAAACATAAAGCTGCAGAAAGCGAATTGGACTGGACCATTGATTCTGCCGGTACAGAATCTTATCATATTGGCGAAGAGCCGCATAAGTTCTCTCAAAAAATATGTAGACAGAATGGCATCAACATTTCCGGCCAAAAAGCAATGCAGTTTTCAAAAGCGGATTTTGCCCATTATGATAAAATATACGCTATGGCTAAAGACGTTTTTACCGAAATAAAACGGATAGGTGGCCCAGACGCGGACATGAGTAAAGTTGATTATTTTTTGAATGAAAGAATCGCCGGGAGCAATGAATCGGTACCTGACCCCTGGTATGGCTCAGAAGACGGGTATATAGCTGTGTATCAAATGATAGATGAGACTTGCGATGCAATAATAAAACGTTATAAATAATTTTATGTCAAAACCTTCAGTACCCCAAGGTACACGTGATTTTTCACCTGCGGAAGTACGCAGGCGACAATATATTTTTAATACAATCAGAACATTTTTTGAAGTTTATGGCTTTCAGCCACTGGAAACACCTGCAATGGAAAACCTAGTGACACTTACCGGCAAGTATGGTGAGGAAGGCGACAGGCTTATCTTTAAGATTTTGAATAATGGCTTGCATGAGTTGAAGGATGCGAAAAGAGAACTTGTGAAAAGTGAGTGGGAGAAAATATTGCAAAAGCCATTTTCATCTCCTGTATTAACGGAACGGGCTCTCCGCTATGATCTTACCATACCTTTTGCCAGATATGTAGTAATGCACCAAAACGAAATTTCTTTTCCTTTCCGCAGGTACCAGATGCAGCCGGTATGGCGTGCCGACAGGCCTCAAAAAGGTAGGTACAGGGAATTTTGGCAGTGCGATGCTGATGTGGTGGGCAGTACCTCGTTAATAAATGAAGCTGAACTACTGTGTATATATCAGGCCGTTTTCAATACACTGCAGGTGCCGGTAACAATAAAAATAAACAGCCGTAAAATGCTGGCTGCATTAGCTGAGTTGTGCGGGATGGCCGATAAAATGACAGATATAACTATTGCGCTCGATAAATTAGATAAAATAGGATGGGGTGGGGTTGCCAACGAATTGCGGGAAAGAGGCATTCCTGATGCTGGTATTGCCCACGTGGAACAAATAATAAATGTGACAGGTGACAATGCCCAAAAACTGGAGACATACAGTAGTATTATGCGGCAGAGTCCCATTGGCCTAGAAGGCATAAAAGAGCTACAGGATACTCTTAAATATTACAACTGTCTCAAAAACGCGGATTGGACAGGCAGTATCGCTGTGGACATAAGCTTGGCGAGGGGATTGAATTATTACACTGGTGTAATAGTTGAAGTGGTTTGTAGTAGTGAAAAAGTAGTAATGGGTAGTATTGGCGGAGGCGGCCGTTACGACGATCTCACCGGGCTTTTTGGACTGAAAGGTATTTCTGGTGTGGGCATTTCCTTCGGTATAGATCGCATTTATGATGTGATGGAAGAGTTGGCTGTTTGGCCTGAGCAACTCGCAGCAGGTGCGAAAATAATTGTGCTGAACTTCGGAGGAGAGAATGAACTATATGCTCTGGAAATTTTACGACAGCTGCGTGATGGAGACATTGCCGCTGAAGTATACCCCGAGGCCGTGAAGTTTGACAAGCAAATGAAGTATGCCAATAAACGCAACATGAGTTATGTCATTATTGCGGGTGATGAAGAAAGAGAAAAGAGACTTGTGAGCCTAAAGAATTTCTCGACAGGAAACCAGCAAATGGTGACGGTTAAAGAAGCTATCGCAACCATCAAAGCAGGTTTAAACACAGTTTAAAATTTCTGTATAATTGATATTTGGTGCAGGCAATGTACTGCACAAATATCAATTATACTATATCTGCTTCCGCCCCATGCCTTGATGCTCTCCATATGTTGTTTAGTTCCCATTTTTCCTGTTCATTGAAGGCATGGGCTCTTACCGGACAATTTTCAACAGCGCATACTGGGCACTGTCGGGGTACACACCCTTCAATTTGGATAAAAACTTCGACACGTTCACCGTAGTTCGCTTTTACCAGGGAATCAATTTGTTTGATTTCTGCGCCTGCATCTGAAATTTTAAAATACCACGGGATAGTAAGGTGTGCATCGACATGCATTCTGCTACTGTGATTTAATACCCGGAGATGATGCATATCTACCCATTGGGGCTGCCTGTTATTTTGCAAAACGTCGATGACGCTCTGCAATCTTACCATATCAGTTTCGTCCATGATACCAGACACAGACCTCCGAATAACTTTGTAACCTGTGCGTATTATGATAACTGCAAAACACAAGGCAACAGCGCTGTCCAGCCACTGATATTTATTTTTGGTGACCATGAGCAAAGCCAAACCTATAATAATTGCAACGGCAGAATAAGCATCTGTAGCCAGATGCTTGCCTGCCGATACCAGCACCATAGAATTTAGTTTCTCCCCTTGTTTTTCAGCGAGCTTGCCAATAAGAAAATTAATAGCGCCGGAGCCGGCAACAATCAGTAATCCGATATCAAGTTTTTCCAGTTCATGCGGTATAATTAGGTGTTCAATTGCTTCATATATTATTACCAGTCCTGCTACGGTAATTAATGTTCCTTCAACGGCGGCTGAGAGAAATTCTGCTTTGCCGTGTCCGTATGGGTGGTTTGGGTCTCTCGGTCTGGCCGCAAGTGATATGCTGAAAAGCCCTAAAAAGCCAGCAACCATGTTCACTATACCTTCCAACGCATCGGTAAGTACCGTTACTGAATTAGTTAGGTACCACGCCAGCATTTTACAAAGGAACAGTACCACAGACAGCAGGGCGATATATTGTTGAATTCTTATTGCTTTTTTCATGGAGCTTAGGAGCAAAGATACGCGGTTTTAGGTGTTGCCTTTGCGCTTTGTACAAGAAATTGAATGCACTTATTCCATGTCCTCAATATGCGTGTGTATTTTTTTAATGTAATTTATTATTTATTTTGTTAGCAGTATATCTAATGCGAGGGTATAAACTGACTAAACGGTAAATTGTAAACTTGAAAGCGGCGTATCTAAAATGTTAAAGTGACCAAACAATAAAACCATAAAAACTGACGTTTCTTTTTACTCTGAGATTTTATTCTTTATTTTGACAATCTATATGCAACAAAAAATAAAAAACATAATACAAGCTTCAGTTGATGTGAAAATGAAAATTTTCAGCGATGAAGTATTGCTGTCAACTATAGAAAATGTTACCTCTGTTATTACCAAAGCATTTAGTGCCGGTAATAAAGTTTTGTTTTGTGGTAATGGCGGCAGCGCCGCTGATGCTCAGCATCTTGCAGCGGAATTCAGTGGTCGTTTTTACACCGACCGTGACCCTTTGCCGTCGGAAGCTTTACACTGCAATACTTCGTATCTGACTGCAGTTGGCAACGACTATGGCTTTGATGTTGTTTACAGCCGTATGGTGAAGGGATTAGGTAAACCGGGTGATGTATTGGTGTCATTAAGCACTTCAGGTAATTCTGTTAATATTATTAAGGCGATGGAGCAGGCTAAAATAAATGGCATGATTACTGTTGGACTAACAGGAGAAACCGGTGGTAAAATGAAAGATTTGTGTGATTACCTGATCAATATTCCAAGTAAAGATACTCCGAGAATACAGGAGTCACATATAATGGTTGGCCACATGGTTTGTGAAATTGTAGAGCAACAATTGTTTGACAAATAAAACCCGCTGAACATGGATTTTTTAGATGGTAAACCCGAGATTGATAATACCTGGACATTGTTTCTTGACAGGGATGGCGTCATTAATGTAGAGTCTGTAGGTTCTTACATAACTTCATGGAGTGAGTTCGATTTTCATGATGGGGTGTTAGAGGCTTTGCGCTCAATGAATTCGTTATTTGGTAATATTGTTGTAGTCACTAATCAGCGCGGTGTGCAAAAGGGGATTATGTCAACTGATGCCTTGCGGGAAATTAACAATAATATGAAGCAGGCAGTGGCTGATAGTGGCGGCCGCATTGACAAAGTGTACTCTTGCACGGCATTGCTCGATTCTGATCATAACCGCAAGCCAAATACTGGCATGGGCTACCAGGCACAGCAAGATTTTCCAGCCATAGATTTTAAAAAATGTATCATGGTCGGCAACAGTTTCAGCGATATGGAGTTTGGAAAACGGCTTTCAATGTATACTGTTTTTCTAACCACCAAGTACGAGCCTTTTACCTTACCCCATGATGTGATCGACTCTCAGTTTTCGACTCTTTTAGAATTCGCAAAATCACTTAAGCTTCTGGAAATGGCCAGATAAAACTAATTTCCAGTCCACGCCATTTGCGAACAAGGATGTTTATTAATGAATGTTGTCAGAAAAGTAATCTGTGACCAAAGTATATGCAGGATGGTAAAATATTGTAAATTACGGCCTGAAAAAATCATGATAATAGCATTTCGGTAAAAGTAACTCCTCTCGTTTATCGCAATGTTCAAAAGCTTTATATGGCACGTTTACATCAGTTACTAAAGTACAGTTTTGTCTTTTTTCTTTTGTCTATCGGAACCGAAATCCCTCAGCAGGTATCAGCGCAGGAGAATCATTCTGATAATTTTGGTTCCAATAATCTCTATTATAACCATAGATACAACGAAGGGTCTTATACAAACACAAGTTATGCCAACCTTGATTTTTCGCATAACGACTTTTACGATTTGCTGGCTCCCTATGGGCAATGGATAGAGGACGCAAAATTAGGATATGTATGGAGCCCTGATGTAGATAACGACTTCAGGCCCTACTATACCAACGGACACTGGTCACTTACTGACTATGGAAATACCTGGATATCAGATTATCAATGGGGATGGGCCTGTTTTCATTATGGGAGGTGGACTTACGATTCGTATTACGGCTGGCTGTGGTTGCCTGGCAATAATTGGGGGCCGGCGTGGGTGAGCTGGAGAAAGGGTAGCGGTTATTACTGCTGGGCGCCACTGTCTCCTGATTATGAAGTTACCACTGATGCAACTGTTCTGAAAGAATATCATTGTCCTAAAGATTGGTGGATATATATACCATCGCAATATATTTATAGCGGTAACTACTACAGGTATCTTTACGGACCGGTTGGCGGCAGTAGCAAGCTTAAAAACACTACTACTGCTGATAATGTATATGTTAATGATGAAATTAGATATGTATATGGCCCTACCGCAAAACAGGTGGAGCAGCAATCGCAAAAAACTGTAATACTTTATAAGTTACACAATGCTGGTACACCGCGAGCGTCTTATACGCATAATGAGGTAATTAAGTTATTCAGGCCAAACGAAATAAAACCAGCTCCGGTTTCCGGCAACCGAATATCGCCCCCCAATTTAATAACAGCTCCCAGACCTGTCACCTTGAAAGCGGAAGCTGTGAACATTAATGCGAATGCAGCGCCCGCCTTTAAAAACGATTTGCCGGGAATTTCCAGAAATACCATACGTACAGTTATGCCGGTTCGTTCATCGGCTTTAGAAACCGGTTCTAATTGGGAAGACGAGCACAGAGCAGATAAGAGTGTTTATAAAACAGATATTAAGACAATAGAGCCTGAGCGCAGGGGCTCAGCAAATATAGTTAGGCAACAAAAAACTACACCACCTGCCCAGGGTACACAAAGACCTGAACCGGTGTCAATACCTTTAGAAAAGAAAAATACCCAACCACCAGTAAACCCTGAGCAACATGCAGACCCGATACCGCCTCTGCGACCTGCAAACAATACAACACCAGCACCGGCGCCACAACAACATCCGGAACCGATAACAAAATAACTGATATGATAGTTGAAGGATAATTAATTTTATGAAAAATGTTTCAATCTGCTGAAAAACATGTATTTATAACGTTTACTGAAATTATTGGTTCATGTATTTTTTTGATTAAAACGACGTATTCAATGTGTTTCTTTTCTATGATTAAACGGGGTGTACAACCGTTGAAAGTTTCTTACTGATATTGTATACGGATTTCGTATTATTGTCTGATTCATTTTACATTTTTGAAAATTTTACAATGCAGGTTAAACAAATAATTGCTGGCTTAATATGTGT
>JACMPD010000019.1 GCA_014377675.1 Taibaiella sp. | reverse complement strand
TAGCAACACTACAAAGGGAAACCCGGCAATAAAACAGTAAAAATTAATAACGGTAATTATTGTCTGAAAGTTCGGGAATTGCCATTAATAACAACGACTTTCAGTCAAGTAACTAGCAGGATACTATAAAGAGCAAAATTTACATTATCAACTTTCGAAATTCACCCCTCCAGGCTCGATTTTTGTAAAAGG
Organism: Taibaiella sp.; assembly: GCA_014377675.1. Lineage (GTDB taxonomy): Bacteria > Bacteroidota > Bacteroidia > Chitinophagales > Chitinophagaceae > Flavipsychrobacter. The sequence continues at coordinate 2,466 of JACMPD010000019.1, read as the reverse complement.
GCTTCTAATATCATCAGCTGAAGCATTATGAAGCTGATAGAGCTTTAATTCACTACACTGGAAAAATAAATTGCCGGTGACGTTAACGTGTACAGCTTGAACGCCGATAGCACAAACAATAAAAAAACAATATGAACGAAGTAACAATACAATTAATAAATGCGGCAAGAACAGGTAATATTGACGCTTTAAGGAGTCTCATCAATACTGAAACTAATGTTAACGGTCAGGATGAAAAAGGATACACCCCGCTAATAATTGCTTGCTATAATAACCGTATCGAAGCCGCACGTTATCTGATAAACGCCGGTGCCGATGTAAATTGTTATGATTTTGGCGGAAATACTGCGCTAATGGGCGCTTCATTCAAGGGTTACCCTGATATTGCCGAATTGCTGGTACACCACGGGGCGGACCTTGACATGCAGCACGGAAACGGCGGAACCGCCCTTATGTTCGCCGCAATGTTTGGCCGTAACGAGTTGGTGAAAATATTGCTAGCGCATCGGGCTGACAAAACTATCCTGGACAGCAGGGGCTTATCAGTATTTGACCTCGCAGCCCAGCAGGGTAATACGGAGGCGATCACTATTTTAGAACAAAGTAATTAGGTGAAAGTAAACTGCTTCACAACTCGTCACGCTGCATTGATAAATTAAGAGTAACCGTCACCCAAAATGCCGCGAGATAAATTATAATTATAAAAAAAATAACAATTTACATATAATATGTAAAATATTTTTCTAAAATATCATTCTGCATTTCGCCTAACAGTGGTTTGGTTTTATACCCCGTTATATCTTCTATTTCCTGTACTCTTTTCAGGTCAGCTGGTTTCGCCGAAGTTGTCAGCATCAATATCACTATGTTAGCTTTCTTCATCATGCAACTTCACTTCAAAATCTTTTAATCCTTTACTTGCATCCCCTTGCAGTTGCAGTTGGTTTAATTCTGCCATCTGCTTAAGCCGCCAGCCAAGGTATAAATCACCAACAGGCATAAAAAATTTTGCCATAGCCTGCTGAATTATTCTCGAGGCTTTCTGGTATTGTACGCTACAAAAGCTCAGCAATTCTTTATCATAAAAACTCTCCTCCTGCGATTTCAACCGTTTACTTCCCTCAAGGGTTCTCAAGCCTTTATTTTCATCGGTAAGTTTTACCCATTCAAAACTATCTACTTCTATCTCCCCGGCCGAGACTGGTCTCGCTAATTTCCTGGCCTTCACCAGTTCCTTTCCGCTTATTTCACTTATGCTTTTGGGGAAAAATAATTTGCCCTCCGGATCTAAAAAAGGCAAGCCGGCAATGTTCACTACAAGAAAACGCGATTTATACTTTCCAAAATATTTCAGTGCGAGATAGTAGGTACAAAGGTCTGCCGGCAATGGCGCTATCCATATCCATATTACCGCCTTTTCACTTTTTGATAATTCGTTTCCCGCCTGTAGTAACCGCTCAAGGTCATCTACTTTAACAGGGTTCTTGTCATTAGGCGCTATTGCATTCCAGTACTCTGACCGCATTTCTGAAAATTTCTGTCCCTCCTTTTTCAGTAACGGCCCCACGTTCAGTATATCTTTCATCACAATTACCTCTCCGGCCATTGTGGTTTCCAGTGCCATGGCTTCTTTAAGTGGCATTGCTGCCACGTCGCCTGTTATTATATGGTAAATCATTTTATTTATAATAGCTACAGGCAAAAATATACAAAAGAATATTCCCCGCCCCATATTTAAACCTCCTTACGTCATTAGGGTATAAATACTTGCATTAAGCGCAATTGCGTTTGCACTTCGGTTGAAACACCCTAATTCCCCACTGGCGCGGGAGTTAGCGCAGCGCTCCCGTGTCTAACAAATGAGCGGGTTTTCAACCCGCCGAAACTTATTAAGCCCCATTAACTGGATTTCTAAAAACGATGCTGCCCATTCTTAAATCCTGGATCGTTTTCGAAAAACTACTTCTTCAAAAACCTGCCCCCTACTACCCCGTTCACCCTTACAAAATAAACACCCGCAACCAGCCCGCGGACATCAGCCGTCGTGGTGCTGCCGCTATACACCTGCTGCCCGAGGGTATTGGTAATGAGGACAGAGGTTACAGTTGCTGCGCAACTAATATACAGGGTATTTTCCACGGGGTTAGGATAGAGTTGCAACGGTGCGGCTATGGCGACTACGCTGCCTACCGCCGTGGCATCAGGGTACACTATATGCAGGGCGCTCAGGGCTGTATCGGTGCAGCTTTGCGAGGCAGATAGCACCGTGGCCGTGATAGTATCAATACCCGCGGCCTTGGTATAAGTAGTTACAGGTGCCGTGGTGGTAGTGAATAGCGCACCATGGTTATACCACTTGATGCTGTAGGCGCTATCTGCCCCAGTTACTGTGGCATTAACCGTTACCGTAGTGCCGGGCGGTGGCGTATGGCTGCCGCTCAGTTCTACCCCGAGCGTGGTAGTGGC
>JACMPD010000018.1 GCA_014377675.1 Taibaiella sp. | reverse complement strand
CGCGACAGCAGCTGAAACCGTGCCTTACCGAATAACAATTGACGCGGCGGGAAATTTATATGCAGCTGAATACTGGTATGATAAAGTGAGGATAATAAACACAGCTGGCATAATAACCACTTTCGCAGGCACGGGCTCTACAGGCTTCAGCGGTGATGGAGGCCCTGCATCAGCTGCCAAACTAAAAGGGCCGTATGGTGTTGCCGCTGACCGGTTTGGCAATATCTTTATTAATGACCAGGCAAACCACAGGATAAGAAAGGTAAGCTATACCGGCAATATATATACAATATGTGGAACTGGGACATTCGGCCATACCGGTGACGGTGGCCCTGCCACTAACGCAAGAATAGGAGACCCCAGAAATGTATCAGTTGATGACTCTGGTAATGTCTATTTCGCTGATATAAACCTGCATAACGTCAGGAAAATTACCAGGGGCAACAGGTTGCCGTTCTTCACTGCCGGTGCTTCCCACAACCTTTCAGCATGCATGAATTCAGCGCCTGTTGCGCTCGGCTCCGCCCTGGCTATTAGAGATAGTGATATCGGGCAACCAGTAACCTGGTCAATACTGAGCACAGCAGCTCACGGCGTGATGGGAGGCTTCCCCACAACCTTGCCTTCAACTGGTGCCGTGGTGACACCAGCAGCGGTTTTCTACACCCCTGCCAGTGGCTACACCGGGCCTGACACATTCATTATCCGTGTCTCGGACTCCATGGATGCAGACACTATTTCGGTATATGTTATGGTAAATGCCCTGCCAGATGCAGGTAGTATTTCGGGTGCCGGTGTGCTTTGTGTAGGCGAGACAGTTGAATTTACGAGCAGCATAACAGGCGGAACGTGGCATGCTTCAAACAGCAATATAAATATAACCGGCAGCAACGTTACCGGTATGGTTATTGGCAGTTCTACTATATTCTATACGATTACCACATCTTGCGGAAGTGATACCGCCATCTACCCTGTTTCAATAACCAATACACCATATGCCGGTACTATTACCGGCGATAGTGTAATGTGCCCAATGGAGGCCAGCCACATTATACCCACAATGCCAGGAGGAACATGGGCAACCAGGCAGCCCACAGTTTCAACAATAGATGCAGGTGGCACGGTTTTGGGCCTTACTCCTGGCAGGGACACCGTTATGTATATGGTAAACTCTCCGTGTGGCGAGGATACTGCATATCTTGGCATATTTGTAAAGTCTTATAAAACCTGCCGTACAGGCATAGAAGCCACAATCTCTGATTATTATGAACAGGAAATGTCAATTATACCCAACCCTAATAATGGGATGTTCCACATTTCATTGCTGGAAGAATGTAATTATTCATTAAAAATAATTAATGTATTAGGGCAGACAGTGTACGAAAAAGCCTTAGTGAAAAACGGTACAAAGGTGGATATTGATGTTTTACCAGGTGTTTACATTATTACCTTACAAAATGAAAGCTCAAACATCAGGAGACAAATAACTATAGAGTAACGGCAGTAGGATTGAAAATAAATTATGCTATAAGTGTAACAAAATATTATTTTGGGCGATTTACAAATACCTTTTATAATTTTAGACAATAACAGGATTAAGTCCTCCACACTATGCTGCAAATAACTAACCTTTCCAAAACATACCCCAATGGGGTACAGGCATTAAAAAATATTTCACTGGAAATTTCTAATGGTATGTTCGGGCTTCTGGGGCCGAATGGCGCCGGAAAGTCTTCGCTCATGCGCACTATAGCCACGTTACAAGACGCTGATTCAGGTTCTATTACCTTCGGCGAAATAGATGTGCTCAAGCAAAAGGAAGAGTTAAGGAAAGTTTTAGGTTATCTGCCACAGGAATTCGGTGTCTACCCAAAAGTGTCAGCGGAGGAAATGTTGAACTATATAGCACGATTGAAAGGGATCTCAAATGACAAAGAGCGAAAAGAATTGGTGAAAGCACTGCTAGAGCAAGTAAATCTTTACCAACACAGAACCAAATACCTCGGCGGGTACTCTGGTGGTATGAAGCAACGTTTCGGGATAGCTCAGGCTCTTATTGGCAATCCGAAACTAATAATAGTCGATGAGCCGACAGCCGGGCTAGACCCGGCAGAAAGATTGAGATTCAATAATTTGCTGAGTGAGATAGGAGAAAATATTGTCATTATTTTGTCTACTCACATAGTTGACGATGTCAATGAATTATGCAATGACATGGCCATAATAGCCAACGGGCAGGTAGTGCAGAAAGGCAACCCTGAAACGCTTGCTGTATCTTTGCACAACAAAATATGGACGAAACGGGTGAAGAAAACCGAAGTAGCGGACTACCAGGCGCATAATAAAGTGATACTCGCAAAACTTTCAGGCGGCGCTGTACTGCTGTATGTAATGAGCGATATAAACCCGGGTAACGGATTCGCAGCACATAGTGCAACTCTGGAAGATATATATTTCGCCAACATCAACTAATCTGTTTTTCAATCCTGCACCCATGTTCAGCACAATTTTCTTTTTCGAAATAAAGCGGTTGTTCAATTCGCTTTCCACATATATTTACTTTCTCATTTTATTTGCTGTATCGTTTTTTATGGCGCTATTTATAGGTGGCGCATTTAAAGATATAAAAGTAAACACCGCAGGAGAAAAGATATTCGCAAACTCGCCCACTGTAATCGATGGATTTTTTTCAAGCATCAACGGCTGGGTAGGGGCTATAATAGTTGTAGCGGTGATAGGTAATGCTGTACTGAAAGATTTTAGATACAATACACATAATCTTATTTTCACTACCCCGGTATCCAAATTCAGCTATCTGTTCGGGCGTTTTGCGGGTGCTGTATTTGTTAGCCTGCTGATACTCACAGGCCCCGCTATAGGAATGATGGCCGCATTCGCAACACCATGGGTTAGCCCTGCCCGTATCGAAGCATTCATGTTGCTGCCCTACCTTCAATGCTATTGGCAAACTATCATTCCCAATGCTATATTACAAGGCGCCATCTTCTTTGCAGTTAGCCTTATAGCAAGGGATATTTTTATTATATGGCTATCATTATTACTGCTCTGGATAGGCATGGGTGTATCGAATTCCTTGTTCAGTTCCCTGCAGTATGAGACAATAGCATCCTTAGCAGACCCGCTGGGTACACACGCGAAACGGGCGATAAGTAAGTATTGGAGTACCTATGATAAAAATCATTTGGTCTACCAGATGACCGGGTTATTTTTATGGAACAGGCTACTTTGGCTGGCAGTGGCGGCAAGCGTATTCATAACCGGCTATCTAAGCTTTTCATTTTCATCCCTGCCAAAGCGGTTGTCATTTGGCAAACCGAAGCTAAGGGAACAGCAGGGCAACGTTTTAAACATACCATTAGCGCAAAAAATAACACTGCCAACTGCCCGCCAGTCTTATACTACAGCCACCAACCTAGGCAACTTATGGGGACTGGCAGTAAATGAATGCCGTACCCTGCTCCGCAATACTTATTTCAGGATTATATTGTTGTTCGGAATGTTATTTTTATTCCTTGCATCTATGCAACTTGGTAAAATATATGACACAACTACGCTGCCGGTTACTTACCAAGTTATTGAAACATTCGGCGGAGCGTTCCAGTTGTTTATCATTATACTTACAGTAATTTTTGGTGGGGAAATTGTATGGCGTGCACGTGAAAACCGAATGGATAATATACTTGATGCATTGCCGGTACCTAACTGGGTATTTTATGTAAGCAAATTGACGGGGCTGCTATTCATGCAATTGTTACTCATACTGGTAATAATGGTGTCTGGTATTATAGTGCAACTTTTCAACGGATATACTCACGTGGAAATACTGCTGTACATTAAATATCTGTTTGCGTTTAAGCTTATTGACCTGTGGTTACTGGCTGTGCTTTGTGTATTCGTACATACACTTGTCCGCAACAAATTTGTAGGTTATTTTATTGTAGTTCTATTTTACGCATGGAATACCTTTTTTGCCAGCCTTGTACTTAAACACAACCTGCTCATATTCGCTTCAGATCCTGGCGTTATCTATTCAGACATGAACGGCTTCGGAAATTTTGTTTTCCCGTATTTCATATTTAAAATTTACTGGGGAGCGTTCGCGTTTTGTCTCGCTGTGCTTTCAAGTCTATTGTGGGCAAGGGGTGCTGATAACCGACTGAAATGGCGGATAGCGCAGGCCGGTAAAGCTGAAAGACGAAGAACGATGGTTGTTTTAGGCGCAGGTATGCTGGTGTTCATAGGGTGTGGTAGCTTCATTTACTACAACACAAATATTGATCATAAGTTTTTAACTTCCTTTAAGGCGGAAGAACTGGCGGCCACTTACGAAAAAAAGTATAAAAAATATGAGCGAACGCCGCAGCCCAAGATTACTGACGTTGTTTTAAAAATAGATATATTTCCTGAAAGACAAGGGCTGCATGCTGCGGGTAGTTTTGTGCTGCAAAATAAAACCGGCAAAGCCGTTGACTCTATACACATCAATTATCCTGATGGTATTGATATACATAGGCTAACCTTCAGCCAAGCTGCTACCTTGGTAATGAATGATTCAGACTACGATTACCGCATTTATAAATTAGACAGACCACTACAACCGGGCGATACGCTGACCATGGCGTTCGAAATTGATAAATCAACACATGGTTTTACACATGAATCAGGTGGCCTTAGCAGCCCGCTGTACAATGGTACATTTCTGAACAACGAGAATTTTCTGCCATCAATCGGGTACTCGGTTACCGCAGAACTACAGGACAACGCACAGAGAAAAAAGCATGGTTTAGGCTACAGGGCCACATCTAACCCTATTAATGATACAACTCAGTATAACAATAATGTTTTTAGCCGTGACGCTGATTTTATCTCATTCGATGCTACAGTAAGCACAGTACCTGATCAGGTGGCCATTGCCCCGGGTTACCTTCAAAAAGAGTGGTTAGCTAATGGCAGAAAATATTTCCATTATAAGATGGATACAAAGATTTTAAATTTCTATTCATTCCTTTCTGCAAGATACAAAGTGAAGAAAGATAAGTGGAACAACACAGACATAGAGATATACTACCATGAAGGCCATGAGTACAACCTTGACCGGATGATAAGCAGCATAAAAAAATCCCTTGCCTATTACAGCTCCAATTTTTCCGCCTACCAGCACAAGCAGGTGCGTATACTTGAATTTCCCAGGTATTCCACCTTTGCCCAATCGTTTCCTAATACCATCCCGTTTTCCGAGGGAATAGGCTTTATAGCTAAGGTAGATGACAGCAGCAAAGACGACCTGGATTATGTGTTTTATGTTACGGCGCATGAAGTAGCGCACCAGTGGTGGGCCCACCAGGTGGTGGGTGCTAATGTAGAAGGGTCTAATATGCTTTCAGAGTCGCTGGCACAATACGCTTCTATAACGGTGATGGAAAAACAATATGGCGATGAAAAAATACGGAAATTCCTGCATATTGAGATGGACAATTACCTTACCGCACGCTCTAATGAATCAGAAAAAGAGAAGCCACTCGCTTATGTTGATGCTGGACAGGGATACATTTTGTACCAGAAAGGCGGTATAATAATGACGGCTCTCAGAAAATATGTAGGGGAAGACAGTATTAACCATGCATTAAGCAGCTTCATCAATCAATATGCACTGAAGGCGCCACCCTACCCAACCACACTCGACCTTATCAAGTGTCTGAGGCAGGTAACGCCTGATTCATTACAATACCTGATAACAGATGGTTTCCAGAAAATAATATTGTACGACAATGAAGTTACAGCTATTTCATCAGCCAAAAACGGAGATGCATACAACGTTAACTTTACGCTGAATATTAAAAAATTATCCGCTGATAGTGCCGGCAAGGAAACTGAAATAACATGTAATGACTATATTGACATTGCTGTGTACAAGGATAGGAATAACATTGAGCAGATAACGAGGCTGAAAATTAAAAACGGGAAAACTTCCTTCACTCTGCCTTCAAAATCAAAGCCATACAAAGTAGTTATTGACCCTAATAACTTACTAATAGATAAAAAACCGGGCAACAATGAAATGAAAATAACTACCGAAGATAAAATAGCTAAAAAATAAATAAAACGGGCAGCGGCTAAAACAGTGGCAGCTGTCCGCCTTTCATTCTCCGGAAAAGGGAAGTATCTAATGGGATTTTGCTTTCATTCATGTTATATTTTTTGCAGTACAAGGCAAACTGTGTTTTAATCAGTTCGGCAAATTTTCCATCACCACCCATCCGGGTACCGAAACGGCTGTCATTTACTTTACCGCCATGGCATTCACTTATTTGGTGCCATACTTTATCCGCACGCTCAGGAAATGCTTTGTACAGCCAGTCCCGAAATATTTCGCCTATAGCGCCGTTAAGTCTTACTACGGTATATCCTGCCCACTTTGCCCCTGCTTCACTTGCGGCTTTTATTACATCATGTATGTGCATGTCATTCAGGCCAGGTATCAGCGGCGCGTTCATTATACCGGTAGGTACTCCGGCGTTTGTTAGTTTCCTTAACACATCAAGCCTGTTAGCATAAGAAGCAGTTCTTGGCTCCAGCAACCTTCGCAAATTTTCATCAAGCGAAGTGATGGAAGTATAAACCCTCACCAGGTTGAGCTTTGCCAGTTCCTGTAGTATGTCCAAGTCTCTCAATACCAGTGAGTTTTTGGTAAGTATACCAACCGGGTTTCGATATTCAAGACAAATCTCCAGTAAAGCCCGGGTGATTTTCATTTTGCGCTCTACAGGCTGGTAACAATCAGTATTACCAGAAAGGGATATTGTTGCCGGCTCCCAGTTTTTATTGTCAAAAAATTTCCGCAGTAATGCCGGGGCATTCTTTTTCACAACAATCCTGCTTTCAAAGTCAATGCCAGCACTATAACCCCAGTATTCATGCGAATTGCGTGCATAACAATAAACACAACCATGTTCACATCCCTGATAGGGATTCGCCGAATACAGCATACCCACATCAGGACTTGTTACGGCATTAACAAGTGTTTTACTGTTGTCAAATATATATTCAGTATTTCGCTTAGCCTCTTCCCAATCGTCAATTCCTTCAGCGTGCTCTTTTACATATGCACCTTTTAAAAACCTGTTCTTAGGATTGTATTGCGCCCCCCTGCCTTTTTCAAACCGTTCATTAGCATCCTGATTTATCATACAATTCCAATATTACATTCCACCACCAAAAATAAGTAAATTATTTTGGAATAAACGCCCTTTTGGAAATATACGGTCAATTTAAATGGAAATATAACTTCCGTTTGCTCTAGTAAAGTAATAGGTTTTTCCCTATGTCAAAATTTATTTTTATTGTTAAAATAGTTTGTCTACCTCAATATTCTTATCTACTCCATAATTAATGACATAGTTCGGCTTACCCATTTTCCGGGTAAGAAAATTACCTGATTTTTCCAATTTGCTAACTATAAGTCTAATCTTTCTTTTATAGGATTCAAAGCCACTTAATTTATTCACGTTACCCATTTTTATCCATAAATGTGTGCCGATATCATTTGCGCTTGGATACTTTTGAGCACTAAAATTGTTCCTTTCATAAATATAAGCCAACACATCCTTGTAATCTTTATCCAAATCCAAATATCTATTACCAAATATTTTCATTAAGTCACTGTGAAATGACTTCTTGAAAATATTCCTATCTACAATAAATATAGGATTGATTGACTCACTCAAAGGATGGCGAATAATCAAACCTGCATCCTGCAATGACTGAATGGCATTTAAATGGTTATTATCTTTTGTCAGGAGAATTGTATACTTGTCTTCCCGATTCAATTTTTCCGATTTATATAAGTAAGCCATAACCCTTTTCTGTTCTTCTGTTATTTCGTTACCTTCAAGTTTTGAAGAAATATACCCGCTGTAGGAAACGAAAAGTGTTTCCATAGTTACGTCAATTAAATGACCGCCAGGAATATATAGTGACAACTCATCTTTAGAATGGAATATATAATATGGAACATCTATTTTGTCATCAAAACATGCGTTGACTACATTGGCCATACCATACCCCTTACCTTCCCATTTGTTGAACGAACTTAAAACTTTAGCTAGTTTAGGGTTATTCGCTTTAGGATTATTTGCTATAATTCTTCTGACCGGAATTTCATGGTCTACATTTTCAAGCAATAATCGGGATTTAAACCTACCGGGGTTCCTGATTTGGATATGTTTACCTGGTTGTATATTTATAGAAACAAACTGATTGATGGAGTAATCTCTATGTGCCAAAGAATTATTAACACACTCTCTTATTAGTTTTTGGGGATATTCAAATGTTTTTGTGCCGCCATTTTCAGCCGAAATACCTGTTTGGATATTTCGAATAACAAAAGCAATACTCTGTTCCATCAGTTCCAATACAGTTCCATTAATTATCTTTTTATTTTGTACAATGTCGTCCGGGTTGTTGCTTGCTACGTAGGCATTTACTTCTGAAGCCCAGTGCAATTTAGAATAAGGATTTTTTCCGCATACTAAAATACCTAAAATAGTAGGCTTCATTTCCCTCAGCATACCATTGTCAGTTAAAAAAGTTGTGGCTTCCTCCGCAGATGATTTAAGGGAATGTATCTTAAATTCAGCATTAAGCAACTGTATATAATCGTTAATTTTATCAATTGATATATCACCTAACGTTGCATTTGCGACGATTGTAATTTCTTTTGAGTCAGCAACTTCTGCTTTATATTCTAATTGGGATTTCTTTTCTAAATCAGAAATTTCATGATCACCGGTTATTATGCGCTTATAAGCTTTTTGATCGTAAAAAACGTATTTCTGATCATCTGCCAGAGCATCGACAAAAATAATTAAAACATCATGATTTAATAATTTCCTTGTTTCAAATCTCACGTTGTTAGGCAGATGAACAATATTATTTTTCTCATCAGTGTATTTACTAATAATTGCTTTTGTTTTGGGTTCATTTTTATGATCAAATCCTGTTAAAATAAATTTACGATTTTTTTCATCTTCTTTTATGCCGGTGATTATTATCCCACCATCTGTATTAAGAAAGGCGTTTATCGTCTTATAAACCTCATTCCAGTCTGATTTTTCGTGACTATTGTCTTTGAGTTCAATTTTCTCGTTTTCAAGTTTTCTAAACTCATCATTTTCAATGCAATATTCAATTTCCCCGAGTATTTCATCTACAATTTTCATGACTCATGCTTTAATAAAAAATGTCGAAAAAAAAATCAAACATTAGTGATGCAAAGTTAATACAAATCATTAGTCCTACTTAAAACAATCTACTACGTAATTTGAAATAGCCTCGTCAATAGTATTATAAAAATATTAAAATAAAAATTACTGAAAAAAAGCAAATTTATATTTACTACATTTACATTTTGTTATGTCTTACGACATAACAAATCTGCCCACAATAAACCTGTTATTGTGGGCAGAAAGCAGTATAGATTCTTTCATTATAATTCAAGCAATGCTTTCACAGGGTCTTTACCTAATAATAACAATTCAGGGCTTTCCAACAATTCTTTTACCCTAACCAGGAAACCTACAGATTCCCTTCCATCTATAATACGGTGGTCATAGCTAAGAGCCAGGTACATCATCGGCCGTATCTCAACTTTACCGTTGACGGCCATTGGTCTGTCCTGAATTTTATGCATACCAAGTATAGCTGATTGTGGTATGTTGATGATTGGTGTTGACATCAATGAGCCAAAAACACCTCCATTGGTAATTGTAAATGTACCACCTGACATTTCATCAGGAGTTAATTTGTTGTCCCTTGCTTTTTTAGCTACTTCCAGCACTTTCTTTTCCAGTTCGGCCATACTCAAACTTTCCGTGTTTCTGAGTACCGGTACAACCAAGCCCTTCGGTGCAGATACTGCGATGGAAATATCGCAATAATCATGATACAAAATAGTTTCACCATCAATATAAGCATTCACGGCTGGCCACTCCAGCAAGGCTATACTGCATGCTTTTGCGAAGAATGACATGAAGCCCAGGTTTACACCGTGGTTTTCCTTGAATGTATCTTTATATTGCTTGCGTATGTCCATTATCCGCGTCATATCCACCTCATTAAATGTGGTGAGCATAGCAGTACTGTTCTTAGCCTCTACAAGTCGGCGGGAAACAACCTTACGCAGGTTGCTCATTTTATCTCTCTTCTCTTCACGGCCAAACGCTTTATCTCCACCACGTTTTCCCGGGTTGTTAATAGCATCCAGCACATCCTGCTTCATTATACGGCCAAGTGAACCGGAACCCTTTACTTCGGCCGGCTTCACTTGTTTATCACTCATTATAGCGTTGGCTACCGGAGTCGCCTTTACATCGCTGGCCGGAGCTTCAGCCTTAGGGGCAGCAGGTGCAGCGGCCTGCGCGGGAGCTGCCGCCTGCTCCGCAGGTGCCGGTGCCGCAACAGATGCACCTTCCGGTTTTGCAGCCGTCTCGTCAACGGTACATGCCACATCGCCAATTTTAAGCGTAGCGCCTTCCTCCCCAACAATATGGAGCGCGCCGGCCTGCTCTGCAGTTAACTCAAAAGTCGCTTTTTCCGACTCGAGCTCACACAATACTTCATCTCGGTTTACATAATCCCCTTCTTTCTTAAGCCATTTCACCAGTGTTACCTCACTTATTGATTCGCCTACCGCGGGGACTTTTATTTCTATCATTTGGAACTCATTTATAAAGGTTGCAAAATTACCAAACCATTAATCATTATTCAAACCGTGTTATTACCATTTTGTGAAAAAGCCTGATAAAAACCTCAACTATAACTTAAAGTACGTTGGCGTATTGCTTCATACAAGATCATCCCGGCCGCAACTGAGACATTCAATGAGTCAAAATTACCGGCCATGGGTATGCGAATGAGCTGATCTGCACGCTTCAACACATCTTTACTAATGCCTGTGTCTTCTGCACCCATAACAATTGCCGTAGGTATGGTAAGATCGCTTTCATACACCGGAACACTACCCTTCATTTGGGTACCCAGCACCTGTATGCCATTCAGTTTCAATACGTCAATAGCCTGAGGGACAGATGGTATACGGCACAATAGAATTTTCCTCAATGCACCGGCAGAAGTTTTTATGGCGTCTTCGGTGAGGGAAGCCGCATGTGAGGTGGGTAATATAATGCCTTGTGCGCCACAGCATAAAGCACTGCGCGCTATGGCACCTACATTCCGCACATCTGTAATGCCATCGAGTAATAAAAACAGTGGCGTAAGCCCCTGCTCCACTATATGAGAAATGCCAGCCTGAAGCTCAACATATTGCAATAAAGACGTCCAGGCAACAATACCCTGATGCTGAGCCTTGGTCATATAGTCCAGCTTTTCAACAGGCACCTGGCTTACGGGAATATTAAATTCGCGGGCTTTTTGTTTTATCGCAATGATTTCAGGCCCTGTCGCTGTGCGAAGCAGGAATATTTTTTCAATAGCCGCTCCTTGCTCCATTGCTTCCAATACCGGCTTGCGCCCTATAAGCATAGGCAACTGGCGGGTGGCGGGCTTTGTATTATTATATTTCAATGCGGCAAATTTACATTAAAATCAGTTGGAACGGAATAGCAAGTTAATAAGTTTATAGTTTATTACTGTAATTATAAAACCCCGGAAGTCCGGGGCTTTATAAAAAAATGTATATTTATGCAAGCATAGTAACTGGATTTTCAAGGTGCTGCTTCAATGTTTGAAGGAAGCGGGAACCTACTGCACCATCTACAACCCTGTGATCGCAACTCAAGGTAATTTTCATTAGCTGTCTAACAACTACCTGGTTATTTTCGACAACTGCTGATGGCGTTATTTTACCTACAGCGAGGATACAACTGTCTGGTGGATTAATGATTGCAGTAAATTCATCAATATCCATCATTCCGAGATTTGAAATGGTGAATGTATTACCGGTGAATTCGTGGGGCTGAATTTTCTTGGTACGTGCCTTTTCAATCAAAGTGGACGCTTCTGTCGCTATCTGTGACAGTGATTTCTGATCTGCAAATTTAATAACCGGTACAATTAGCCCCTCATCAACAGCAACAGCGGTACCAATATTAATGTGGTGATTTTGCCTTACAAAATCACCCATCCAGGAGCTGTTAACCTGCGGATGCCTGCGTAGTGCCATTGCAGAAGCCTTAATTATCAGATCATTAAAAGATACCTTGGCGGTAGCTACCTCGTTAATTGCTTTCCTGGCCTCCATTGCCTTATCCATAGTGATGGTCATGGTAAGGTAGAAATGTGGCGCAGTGAACATACTTTCCCCCAAACGTTGCGCAATAATACGGCGCATCTGGCTTACAGGTACATCAGTATGGCTTTCCTGACCTAAAACCTGCGGTGAAGCCGGAGCGGCCTGTGCTTTGACTGGTGCAGGAATTGTTTTATCACCAGCAGTTGCGGGTGCTGCGGGTGTTGCTTGCTTTGGTGGCTGATAGCTGTCAATATCCCTTTTAACTATTCTGCCATTGTCGCCGCTTCCTTTCAGCTGGTGTATATCAATTCCTTTTTCAGAAGCAAGCATTTTTGCAAGCGGTGACGCCTTCACCCTCTCCTCTCCTCCGGATTGTTCTGTTTCAGCCGGTGCAGTTTGCCCCCCCTGACTTGACGCCGGAGTGGCTGGTGCGCTTGCAGGAGCTGTTGCTGCTGTCTGCACTGGGTTCTGCCCCTGGGTTTCTTTTTCTTCAGGAGCGGCCTGAGAAGACTGTGCTTCAGGCTCCGAATTGCCATCCAGGTAAGGCGTGATATCTGTTCCCGCTTTACCTACAATAGCTATTATATCATTAATTTTAGCCGCTTCTCCTTCCTTAACTCCTATATATAGCAGCACACCATCAGCATACGGCATTACTTCCATAGTCGCCTTGTCAGTTTCTACATCAGCTATCGCATCATCATTCTTCACCGTGTCACCTACTTTTTTATGCCAGGCAACAATCTTCCCTTCTGTCATTGTATCGCTAAGCAACGGCATACGGACGACTGTAGCCTCTCCTGCTTTGGCAACCGGTGTCGGTTTATTTTCCGCACTTGTTTCATTTTGCTCCTTCGGCTGATCTTTCCCAGCATCCGATACCACCGTTGGCATATTCTCAGTGGCGAATTTCGCTTCTTCTTCCGGCTTAGCTGTACCAACATTCGCTACTGGTGCAGCCTTACTTTCTGTTACTGTTTCCTGCTGTTCATTTGGCTTTTCCGCATTATCAACTTTTTCTTGCGGACCTGCAGCAGTGGCTTCTTCCTGCCCTGCCGGCTTTTTCTCAGCTGCTTCTGTTTGTGGCGAAGCTGTTGTTTTTGCCGCGGGCTCTTCATCAAGAATTGATTGAAAATCTTCTCCTGGTTTGCCTATAATAGCCATTATTCCGTTTATGGGAACCCCCTGGCCCTTATCAACAGCAATATATAATAAGGTTCCATCCACATATGGGGTAACCTCCATAGTGGCCTTATCAGTTTCTACATCGGCTATTACATCATCGGCTTTAACTTCATCGCCCACTTTTTTATGCCACTCAGCTATAACACCCTGGGTCATAGTATCACTCAGCAAAGGCATGCGTATCGCTTCCGCCATAATCTGTTTTCAGTTTTAAAAATCAAAAGTAATTAATCATAGCTGATAAGCCTATAAGTTATCAGCTTATTTATTCACACTTAATCCCTGTTAAAAAAATACTATTACGTATAATGCCACTACTCCCTTAGCAATAAAAAAGGCTTTCACTGAAATCGCGAAAGCCTTTTTATTTATTTAAACTGTTTTTACTCCAGCCTGAAAGAAATAGGTTGGGTATAATAAACTTTTACCGCTTTACCATTTTGCTTACCTGGTTTCCATTTCGGGAACGAAGCTACTACGCGTTTAGCTTCTTCATCACATCCGCCGCCTATACCGCGGAGAATTTTAACGTCGCTGATAGAACCATCTTCGTTTACCACAAACTGAACTGCTACTCGGCCCTGTATTCCCGCTTCACGGGCATTGTCAGGATAATGAACGTTTTTGTTCAGGTAGTCTGTTACATCATAAGGTGGCGTCGGCATTTGCTCCACAAACTGATAAACTTGTGGCGGCGGTGGCGGGGCCACAACACCGGTGCCTGGTTCACTTACTATACCCGGATCAATCCCATTCGGGTCACCGGCAACATCCTTGGGGCCTGAAGCCGTAATTTCCTTTTGTGGCGGTGGCACCTCAGTTTCCTTTACTTCCTCATCTTTTTTAATTACAGGAGGCGTAAATTTGACCTGCGGCTTTACAGGTGGTGGCGGTGGTGGTGGTGGCGGTGGCGGTGGCTTTTTGGGGTCAATCGGCGGCGGCTCAGCTAAAGTCACCTGCTTCATAACCACAGCTGTTTTCTTCTCCTCTTTTACCCTGCTGTTTATAAAAGCATAACCAGCGGAAAAAATACCAAGACTGAGTAAAACCAGCAGGGACTTCCCTACTCGTTTAGGATAGTTTTTGCGCAACTCATAGCCACCGTAATTTTTGTTACGGCCCTCAAAAATGAGGTCTAGGTAATCGCTGTTTAGAATTTTATTAATATCCATTATAAATTTTTTAAATCATATCAGGTATTGTTTGAGACTAAGTTAGTATGCCGCTTACGCATGTAATAAGCCCGGCGAAGGCAACTCCACTAAATCAATCTCTTATCCTATTTTATACCATTAGCCTGCTCTGTAGCGCGTATAAACTCCCGGTCAACGTCAGAAATATCAATAATGGCATATACTTTCACATCGTTGATATTCATCTCGTCAAGCATATTCACCAGATCGCTGTAGGTACTTGTACTATCGGGTTTTATCAGTACGGTCATCTGGTCTTTGGCGGTAAGTGCGCCACTACGCTTCAAATCATCAACCATTTTTTTCTTGGTAATAATTTCGTCCCGTATTCCGTTTTTTTGCTTGAAGCCAGTAACTTTTACATTAGGGGTATTTTTAGCATCATCGCCAATACCTTCGTAATAATATATTCTGTGGTCTTTACTAAGCAGCACAGTAAGTGCTACACTGCTTTTCAACTTGTTCTTTTCCTCATCCAGCATGTTAGGGTCCTTGTATGGCATATTGATTTCCATAGTCTTAGGTTTAGCCAACGTTGTGGTAAACATAAAAAATGTTATCAAAAGGAATCCTAAATCTACCATAGGGGTGAGGTCAATACGAGTACTTAACTTCTTTGCTTTTTTGACTCCGGGGCCTTTTTTATGACCCCCTCCGGAGGAGGTATCTAATTCTGCCATTACGAATGTATTTTACTGTTTTTATAAATTAGTTTGCCAATATAAATATATTAGCAAACTATATTCTTTGTCTAATTTTACCAGCACGTTTATTCCTTTTTTGCCGCGTTTGCTTCCGCAAATGCGGCAGTACCTTCTGGTATTGACTTAAGATTTGTAATAAGATTAAACTTGAAAATCTTCCAGCCTTCGAGCGTTTTTACAATTTTTGACACGCTTGGATAAGAGGCATCACCATCAGCTTTGATACAGATGCGGAGCTTAGGATTAGTATTGCGTGCGCTTTTTATCCACGACGCTAACTCATTATTAGGCGAAGTAACAGTAGTATCCGTCGGGATACCCTGTGTTCCCTGATCTATTGATTTCTGCTGCTCAGGACTGGAACCGAGGTAAGATTTGAGCTGATTAAGCGGAATACCAACTGATGCACCAATTGCAAAGGCGTTCATTTCAGTTGCTGAGAGATTCAAACTTCTTTCAGCGTTAATATCCTCTATAAGTGCCTTACGCTTTAGCTTATTATCAATGGCAAAAAATATTCTGCCTTTGGTATCAACAGTAAGCATCATAACGTCATTGTCTGGTAATGGTACTGACGAAATAGATGAAGGAGTCCTTACAATAACCGGCTCCTCTGGTTTAAACTTTGTTGCTAACATGAAGAATGTGAGCAGTAGAAAAGCGACATCACACATTGCTGTCATGTCAATGTTGGTACTCTTACGTGGTATTTTCGCGTGGCCCATTTAATAAGTTCTTCTACGGTTAAATAAATCAGATGCAGGAACATGAAAATTCCACAAACTATTTTCAAATATTTTAAATCACAATATTATTTGTAGTTTGAAGCGAAACTCTGCGTTAAAGTGAAACCGCTTTCATCAATACCAAATGTGATACCGTCGATCAACGTGGTGAAGAAACTATAAGAAACGATAGCGAAAAACGATGTACCGATACCCAGCGCTGTATTGATAAGCGCCTCGGAGATACCGCTTGCAAGTGCAGCAGCATCAGGAGCACCCGCATTGGCCATAGCCGCGAATGAACGTATCATACCCAATACCGTACCGAACAGACCTAACAATGTAGCGCAAGATGCAATGGTTGATAAGAATACAAGATTTTTTTCAAGCATAGGTAATTCAAGGGCAGTTGCTTCATCAATGTCTTTCTTGATCTGCGCTATTTTCTGCTCAGTGTCCAGTTCCCTATTATTGATCATTTCTTCGTATTTTACCAGGCCAGCACGCATTACGTTACCAACCGAACCAGCTTGTTTATCGCACTCCGCTATTGCAGCCTGTACATTTTTGTTTGCAAGGTGATACTGTACTTTCCTTACAAATTCACCAGCGTCCATTTTGCCTTTCGCACGTACTATAGTTAAAGCACGCTCTACTATAAAGCTCAATAAAGTTAACAAAGTGGCAATAAGGATGGGCACCACAAAACCGCCCTGGTACATGGTACCTAAAATATTCGCTGCTTTTTCCCTGGTAACTCCATCATGAAAATTACTCGCACTACCTAATACGAACCTCCAGATGATCTGTCCCGTTACAATACAAGCTACAACTATAAGTAAGTTGATTAAAAAATTGCTTGAATTCTTGGGTTTGCCGGCATGTGCCTGTGCTGATGGTCTTGCTGATGCCGTTTTTACTTCTGCCATAATTCTGTTTTTTGGTTTTTGTTTCTGAATTTTGTTATAAGATTAAGTTTGTGCGATTGCAAAGATATATGTACAGTTGAAAAAAACAATTTTGACCTGAAAAAAATAATTTTACTCAAAAACCTTCCCGCGGATAGTTTAAATGCGCCATTAGCTGTTTTTATATTGCAACCCTGTTTAAAGACGTAAACCTGAAACTATTTCTTGGGTTTTTAAAGTTTTTTTTTAAATATTTTCTGTGTAGAGTCAAAACCCACTTGTTGGCTTTCTAACGGGTGCTAGTTAATTTTATTGCCCGCTAATAAAATCACACCAATAAAACGCCAAACGCAGCTTCAGGCATTATTGGTCTGTATTTTGCCTTCAAATATGCGGCATTGAGAACTATCTAAACAAATAAACTAAAATTTCATTCGAAATTTTTATTCATTTTTGCAACAATAAGTTATATGTATGTTTGCAACCCAAAATACTCAGTGGCTACGGATATTCGATCTTTAATCGTTATAACACGCCAGTGAAGAAAAAATTTAAAATACAATATTACTTAATATACAAGAAGTATGAGCAATTTCGCCTTCGTTGTAATATTTTCACGACAATGTTGTAGATTATCGTTAAATCTATATCTTTGGGATTCCAAAAAAATATTCGAAATTTATGGTTAGTAAAATTGTGCTAAGGTCCATTATAGCCCTCTCCTGCTTTTTAAGCGCCCCAATTATTGCACAGGAAAATAAACCACTTGATGTATTTATTCGCCAGGTAAAGGAAACCAATGATTTTGTCAGCGTGAGTAACATTTGGCATGAAAACAACTTGTTTGATAAAACTGCAATGCTGCAAAAGGTAGAAAAAGCGCAACCATTATTAATAAACTATGATAATGTCGCAAGTCTATTGAAAAGCAATCATAAAGCCATAAGCCTACAGGTACCCGGTATTGAAGGTGGCACTTACACTATTGACCTCGCTAAATATGACAATTTAACCAATGATTTTAAGGTTGGAGCTGTGGGCGCCGACGGCATAGAACGCATAACAGACTATACTCCGGGATTGTATTACAGCGGCATTGTAAATGGCATGCCTGGTTCAGTGGCGGCATTTTCATTCTTTAAAAATGAAGTGTATGGTATCTTCTCCATTCCGGGCGTGGGTAATTTTGTACTGGTTCCCAACACAATGACAGGCACCTACTACAATTATAACCAAAACTATATACTGTATAATGATAGAGATCTTAAAATAAAGGATTTCGCACCTAAATGTGGTACCGATGAATTGCCTGACTTACAGCAATTGACTAAAGCGGCAAGTAAGACGACTACGACAGCAAACAACAAACTATACACAACCTGTAAAGATATCAAGGTTTATGAATTGGCAGATTATTCTACTTATCAAAGTAAAGGAGGAAGTACTACAAATGTGACGAATTATATGACAGCCCTTTTTAATAATCAGGCTGCTGTATATAGGAATGAAAGTGTTTACATCTCACTAAATTACATAAAAATAAATACAGCTACAGACCCCTACCAGTCACTACCCGCCTCTTCTTTTAAATGGTTATCAAAATTTGGATATTACACACAGGACTCTATGTATAATTCTAATGTTGCTATTCTGTTAGCAACAAAACATGGTTCTATGGGTGGTGTAGCTTGGTTAAGGCAATTATGCGAGCACTACTATGCCCCTGACACTGTTGGCCCATATGCATTTTGCAATGTTGATGCTACTTCAATTGTAAATTTCCCCACTTTCAGCTGGGATGTGGAAGTGACAAGCCATGAAATGGGCCACGTTTTAGGCTCACCGCATACCCACAAATGTTGCTGGTATCCTTCCGGCACCGGAACAAGAGCGATTGATGGTTGTTATACTTTAGAAGGCGGCTGCTCCAACCCTGGCTATCCGTCAGGCGGAGGCACTATTATGAGTTACTGCCACTTGGTATCAACCGGAATCAACTTTAGTAACGGCTTTGGCACGCAACCAGGTGACACTATAAGATATTGGGTAAAAAATATGTTCTCAACCTGCTTTACACAATATAATCCTGCAACAGCCATATCATTAGCTAACCGCACCATTACGGCAAACCGCGAATGTACTGATGTACTTTCCAACACTACATACTACTGGTATGACAACAATACAGCAAGCAAAACAGATGATACGCTGGTGCTTATGCTGAACAAAAATGGCAACAATATAGGTACGTTGAATACAACAGGTTTTGCGGTAAGTTTGGGAACTAATGCATTATGGGGGGGTGGCACAGCACAATCTGTCACATTCCCTGCAGGCACTACAGGAGTACAGGCACGCAGCTATGCCATGCGCAGGTATTGGAAGATAAATGCTACTACTGCACCAACCACCAACGTGGAAGTAATTTTCCCTTTTGCTGCCAAAGACAGCTCTGACCTGGATGGCAGCGTACCCGGTGCAACGCTTAAAGTGCGCAATTACCTGATGTATAAGACGACAGGTACAATT
>JACMPD010000181.1 GCA_014377675.1 Taibaiella sp. | reverse complement strand
TGCGCTAACAACTGCGTTAGTATCATATACAACATAATTAACACCAGCACTGAACTGGCTTAATTTGCCGCCGGGATTATCACATATATATACCCTGCCATTTACTTTAAATGCCACAATATCTGCTCCTGTATGTGTTTCAGGCGGTAGCTGCAATGGCGCGCTTACCGGTTTTTTGCAGCTTATATTAAGTAAAACAAAAAGCAGGCAGAGTGTAAATATTTTCATACTAAGAAGATTTCAGTAAATGTAAATAACTTTCAGATAATTAATGAATAATTGCGCAGAAATGACAATAATATTCGCGGCTATTTTTACAGTTTAGTGGTTTTGAATATCAAATCTTCCTTCGGTAATGTGCACAACAGAATCATTTGCACTAACTGCATCAAAAGCAAATGTTCCGGCCAATATGTTACCGTCATAATAGGTATAGGTGATGGATCCGCTATAAATATTATTTGTTTTAAATGTGTCAAATGTAGCTCCTTGAGAAAATGGGGTTGGTTCTATTTTAAAAGTTCCAAGTGAATGCGAAAATTTACTGCTTATATCCATATAGAAGGGAGATGCATCCCTTGAGCTGGCAATTATTATGGCATTGCTGTCATAAACCCCATAACTGACTCCCGCATTGAATTGACTTAATTTGCCGCCTGCTCCTTTACTGATATATATTTTCCCATTTGCTTTAAAGGCCAATATGTCTGCTCCTGTATGTGTTTCTGGCGGAAGTTGCAAGGGCGCAACTACCGGCTTATTGCAGCTTACCATAAACGAAATAAAAAGCAGGCAGCAAGCATAAAAAATGGAGCAAAGAAGGTGACTATCGGAAGGTTTGGATGTGATTATTTTCATAATGAAGGTGTTTCAGTAAATGTATATAACTTTCATTTTATTCAGGAAATAAAAATCGCAACCTTTTATTACTTTCTCCCTCTGCTGTAAATGAGAATAGCCGTTGCGGGTTAAACACTGCGCCAGTCCCCACCCGGCAGTGATTGTTTTGCCATGTAGGCTAACTAATGTTACTTTTGCAGCATAATAAATATAATGAAGCTGTTTTCAAACGAGGATATAGAAAATTACTACGACCAGACGGAGATCCACTACCGGATGCACTGGAAACTGGAAGAAGGTATGGGCCTCCACTATGGCATATGGGATGAAAACACAAAAAACATTGCCCAGGCGGTGCTGAATACCAACCACCAGCTGATGACACTTGGCGAAATAAAGCCTGGTGACCATGTGCTTGATGCAGGTTGCGGCATAGGCGGTTCCAGCATATACCTCGCAAAAAACAAAGGCTGTACGGTACACGGCATTACCCTGAGCAAAAAACAGGTTGTTACCGCCAGTAACCTCGCTAAAGACTTAGGTGTCAATGATAAAGTTTCTTTCTCGCAACAAGACTATAACAGCACTAACTTCCCGTCCAATACATTTGATATAGTATGGTGTATTGAAAGCATGGAAACCGCTACAGATAAGAAAATACTGTTCAGGGAGATAAACAGGCTTTTAAAGCCAGGGGGAAAATTGCTGATAGGCGATATATTTAAACCTGAACCATACAATATTAATGATGAGCCAGACATGCAGGTAATGCTTAATGGCTGGGCAATGTCTGATATTCTTTCCATCAGCGGGCTACATGAAACTGCTGCGGCAACAGGTATGGTGGTAGATAAACTGCAAAACGTAACAGATAAAGTGCTGAAATCGGTACAGCGAATGTACCTGGCGGGCAGGGCGGGCGGTATAGGCGCAAAAATATATAATTTCTTTTTTAAATCAAGCCAGTTTTCCCGCTTACATTACAAAACCGGTATAGCACAGAAAAAAGCATATGACAATAAGAAATGGGGATACTACCTGGTTGTTTGCCGGAAACAATGATATTAAGCCATGTTGTGAACGCCAATGACGGTAAAACAGCCTTAAAGGGTACTAATTAAAGCATCGTTTTTGAATTTTCCCATTTGAATTACTATCTTGCATCTGCAAATACGAACGTGTACATGAAACTTCGCCAATCTTTATTACTGGCACTCGCTTTTGCGGGTATTATTACCTCAAACTCCTGTGTCAAAAAATATATCTGCCATTGTGATATTAAATACAGCGGAGCACCCGGCCTGCCGGACAGCACCACTAAAGAGTTTGACATAACCGACTCAAAATCGAATGCCAAAACCAAATGTGAAGCGGAATCAGGCACCTATACCAACAACTACATCAAAACCGTAGAAACCTGCTACCTATACTAAAGCTATAACTACCACAGCTGCCGGCTTACAGTGCCTGTGGCAAACCATTGTAACTACGTCATTGGAAATTGAACAACCTTATATTGAACCACAACCGGCAACCCGAAGGCGAATTACCTTCAGGTCGGTCACGGGCTTTTTTTTAATACTTGTTCTGGCCAGTGTATTTTTCTTTTCAGCGTACAGTAAAATACGCGAAGATGGTTTTGATAATTTCCAGTGGACATTTCTTGATCTCGGTATCAACAGCCTTATGGCGGCGGGCATTGTGGCCCGCCTCATGATCGCGATGGAGTTTGTGCTCGGTTTGTTTTTGCTCTTCCATATTTTTTTGAAAAAATTTACATACCCTGCCGTGTTGGCGGTTTTGTCGGTCTTCTGCATCTATCTGCTAATTGTTATTTTAAAACAGGGCAATACGGGTAACTGTGGTTGTTTCGGTGATAAACTGGCAATGACGCCCCTTGCCGCTATATTCAAAAACCTTGGTATGATGGCCGTAACTGGTGTGCTGATGGTGATGTACCCCGTAAAACCCTATAAAAATCAGGACATTATTTGCGCCCTGCTTACATTAATGGGTATAGTGGCTCCTTTCCTGCTCAATTTTATGAATACAGGCAGCGCGCCTGTACCCTATAAAAAGGCAATAGACCTCAGCCTGCTCTATAAATATGAACCAGCTCCGTCGGTTGACCTACAGCATGGCAAGCATATAATAGCTTTTATGAGCCTCACCTGCCCGCATTGTAAAAAGGCGGCATACCTGCTTCAAATTATTCACCGGGAGCATCCCGACTACCCAATATACATGGTTATAGACGGCTCCGAAACATTTAGGAAGTCGTTTTTTGACGAGACACATGCCGAGCAGGTGCCCCACCTCCTCTATTACCATACGAATGATTTTGTAAAGATGGCTGGCCTTGACGGAGTGCCTGCGATTTATTGGGTCAACAATGGCAATATTGAATACAAAAGCCAGTACGCATACTACCAGCTTGACCCTAAATATATGGCCGACTGGTTAAAAACAACAAAATAAATCTTAAAGTGCAACACATAAAATGGCCGGCTACATATAATATAGCCGGCCTAAATTTATTTATTTCATTAACTGTATTTCGGAAGTCTGTAAGATTATTTCTTTGACTTCAGTATTGTATTGGCATTGTCTAAAAAAGCGGTTACTTCTTTTCCTGGTGCTGACTGCGGATAGCCTAAAGATCCCAGCGCATTGATGCTGAATTTGTTGTTAGCAGCATCCTTTTCAAGGTTGAACAGCCATATAGTAGGGAAGCCCTGTACTTTAAATGCCTGCTGCAGACCATTATTCTGCTGCGCCAATTCATCGGGCAGTTTTTTATTTCTTGGAAAATCAAGCTCTAATAAAATAACATTTTTTGACGCCCAGGCTTTAAATTCCGGTTTGTCAAATACATTACTCACCAATTTGTGGCACCAGCCGCACCAGTCACTGCCAGTAAAGAAACCAAAAATTGGTTTTTTAGTTTTTTGTGATACATCACTGGCCTTTTGGGCATCAGTGTACCAGGTTAACCCGTTTTTTTTCTCTTGGGCGTTCACGAACTGACCGCAAAAAAGCAGGCATACTAAAGCTGGAAAAAATATTTTGCTAAAACGCATTGATTTTAAGTTTATACAATTAGGCAATACTATGCAATATAGGGCAAAAACCATTACCCTACATGCTCCATTTACACCTTCACGTATTTTAACTTTTGATTTCTTGGTTTTCAGGCTAATCTGCTAACTTTGTGCATCATGTCCGGCATTAAAATAACAATAGCGATAGATGGATACTCATCATGTGGCAAAAGCACAATAGCCAAACAACTGGCAGC
Source organism: Taibaiella sp. (assembly GCA_014377675.1). Classification (GTDB taxonomy): domain Bacteria; phylum Bacteroidota; class Bacteroidia; order Chitinophagales; family Chitinophagaceae; genus Flavipsychrobacter. The sequence goes on along the minus strand of JACMPD010000181.1, from coordinate 3,361 downwards.
GCGCCTTGGATATAGTTATATTGACAGTGGTGCCATGTACCGCGCCATAACGCTTTATTTTCTGCGCAACGGGGTAAATTATAACAGCCCTGATGAAGTAGCCGCTGCACTCAATGATATCCACCTGTCATTTGCTTTTAATAATACTGCAAAAAGCTCTGATATATATCTTAACGATGAAGATGTTTCTCAACCGATAAGGGATATGCTTGTATCAGAAAAAGTGAGCCCTGTTGCCGCTATAAAGCAGGTTCGTTCTTTCGCAGTGGCACAGCAGAAACGTATGGGCCGTAAAAAGGGTATTGTAATGGACGGGCGCGACATTGGTACGGTTGTTTTTCCTGATGCCGAGTTGAAAATATTTATGGTGGCTGATCCGGCAGTGCGAGTGATGCGGAGATTCAAGGAAATGTACGCCACTAATCCTCATATTACTATTGATGAAGTGCGCCACAACCTGGAGCTGAGAGACTATATTGACAGCACACGGGAAGAAAGCCCGTTGCACCGGGCGGCAGACGCATTGTTGCTTGATAACAGCTCCATGACCCGTGATGAGCAACTTGAAAAGGTAACGGTCTGGGTGAAAGATCGTGCCATAAGCAATATGGTGCGGTAAGGTACGCGGTACTTTAAAATGGCTTCAACTTACCTTTCCTGAGCTTGATGGCCAGGTCAGCCACGCTATCGGTACCTAATATGTCTATTCTTCTTATTTCATACGTATCGGGCGCGGGCACGCTGCTAACCCGATTTCCAATCCTGAAAGCGGCTTCAATACCGTTGATTTTCAGCCACTCTTTCATAGCGCGGCAGGTGGCTTTGTCTTTGGGCCTGGCACCGTAGGGGTATGCTAAAGCCGGCACGAACGGAATTCGCTTATCCTGGAAAATCGCTATTGAGCGTTGCATAACAGATTGTATCTCTGTTAAGCTCAACCTATCAAAATGTTCATGGTGGTAACCATGCAGGGCAAGTTGTGCCACGGTGGGGTCAAGCTGCCGCAACTCAGCAAACGACATTTTTTGATCGGTGTCAGGTTCGCCCCTGGCGGTTTCATGCTCCAGGCTTTCCCCTATAATAAAAAATGTGGCTGCCCAGTTATACCGCAGCAAAAGCGGGTAAACGTATTGCAGATTGGTCATGTAGCCATCATCGAAAGTAAGCAGCATGGTTTTTTCTGGGTGTGCCGATCTACCATTGATGATATTCAGATACTGCTGGAGCGAAATGGCATTGTAGCCCTCAGCTGCAAGGTACGCGAAGTGCCCCTGCAAGTTTTCAGGCGTTATAGTAAAGTTGTCACTAATACCGGGCCACACCTTGTGGTACATTAATACTGGAATACCTTTTGTCACTGGCAGCAGCCAACTCAGATTCATATCCCCAAATTTACGGAATTAAGGATATTATTAAAAGGCGGCCGACAACGAAGCCGAAATAAAGTTGGTGACTGGTTCAGCAAATAGTTGTTCGCCACAATAAATAACTGATGTTGGCATATCGCGTCATATCAATATCAATTATATTGATATAAAAAGAAATGTTACTCCACAGCTTTTTTCAGTGCGGCCACATCTATTTTTACCATTTGCATCATTGCCTGCATCGCCTTCTGCGCTTTCGCAGGGTCAGGATTGCTGAGGCACTCGCCCAGCGCGTCGGGTATTATCTGCCATGAAAGACCAAATTTATCTTTGAGCCAGCCGCATCTTGAACCCTCGCCACCATCAAGTAGCTTCTCCCAAAGATCATCAACTTCCTGCTGATCTTTACACTTTACAAAAAACGAAACCGCTTCGGTAAAATGAAACATAGGGCCGCCGTCAAGGCCCATAAATTCAACTCCTGCAAGTTCAAAGGTAGCGGTAATGATTTTACCTCCCTCGCCCATGCGGTTCATACTATGAACTTTGGAATTTTCAAAAACTGAAGTATAAAAACCTATAGCTTCCTCAAGGCGGCCATCAAACCAAAGGAATGGTGTTATTTTCTGCATATAGTTTTTTTTATTGAAACAAAAGTAAGCAGAACCAAGGTACAATTAGTGGTGCAATAATGACAAACGCAGGGGTGAAAATGGCAGCAGTCTTATATGAAAAACATAAAGTGCACGAAACCGTTGGAAACATTTTGCCATGAAACAATTGCCACCGGAATAGTACGGAACTTAACTATTACCCGGGAGGTCAATAGTAAATACAGTACCCTTGCCTGCCTCACTCACAACTACGATAGTGCCGTTATTGGCTTTTATAAATTCATGGCAAAGCAGCAATCCCAGGCCTATTCCCCTTTCTCCCTTTGTGCCATAGGTTGTGTTATCAGGGCTGGTGGTAAATAGCTTTTTAAGTTGTTCTTCAGTCATTCCGACACCGTTATCAGTAACGGTTATTATGGTTCTATCGGCTTTCTTGCCAGCAGCAAGTGTTACTGTTCCTTCCTCACGGGTAAATTTAATGGCATTACTAATAAGATTTCTTATCACTATATCCACCTGCCCTTCATCAGCAAATGCGGTTATGTCAACAGGTATATTGTTAATTATTCTAATCTTTTTCTTATCAGCAGCATCCTGTACCAAGCCAATGTTAGCGGCAGTAATTGCATAAACAGCCACATTGACCGGCTGTGTCGCTATTTCGCCCATTATATAGCTTTTTGACCATTTAAGTAGATTATCAAGCAATACATTCAGGGAATTAAGTTGCTTATCAACAGCCGGCTTTAGTTCTGTAAATTCATCATGGGTTATTACATTTTCATCCAGCATCTGCATGGTGGTAGTAAATGCAGCAAGCGGCCCCCTGAGATCATGCGCCAGCACGGAAAATGTTCTGTCTTTAAACTCGTTTAGTTCACTGAGTTTTTCAGCTTGTAGCCGCAACACCTCTTTTTGCCTCAGTATTAATTCCTTATTTCTTATCTCTTTACGCCTGCTGCGGTACAACAACACGACAATAGCCACAAACAGCAGCAGAACTGCAATAAGTCCCCACATTACAACCGTCTGTTTTTCGCGGCCGCTCCGCTCTATGAGTTTATTCTTATTCAGCAATTCAATCTGATTTTGCTTTTTACCTAGTTCATACTCAAACTGCAACTGCTGAATTTTTTTATCGCTCTGTTCGTTAAACATGGAATCTTTAATACTCCTGGCAATTTTCATAAACTCAAGCGCATGTTTGTAGTCTTTAAGATTTTCATACGCCTCACCTATATCGCTGGCCGATACAAAAGACTGGTGCAGCAAACCTTTCCTGCTGGTAATGCCATATGCTTTCAGCAGTTGCTCAATAGCATCCCGCAGGTGACCTGTAAACAACAAAGTCCCCCCTACCCCACTGTAGTTATATGCCAT
>JACMPD010000180.1 GCA_014377675.1 Taibaiella sp. | reverse complement strand
TAATAACCTGAAAATAGGCGGATGGGGAAACACTCTAAACGCAGCCAAACCCAACCACGGCCCCTCCTGGAGAATGATAGTGCAGATGGGTAAGGAAATAGAGGCATACGGTGTGTATCCCGGAGGGCAGTCTGGCAACCCGGGCAGCAAATATTATGTTAGTTTTCTTAATGATTGGGCCGCAGGAAAGTATTACAGAATATTGTTTTTACCCAACACAGGCCAACAGCAAAATGCCGCCATTAAATATACCTGGGACATAACCAAATAATAATGATAATGAAGTTTATTTTATTAGTGATCCTTACCGCTCTCATATCCGCTGCTACTGAGTTGGTGTTTCCGTGGTGGATGATTGCCTTGGTGCCTTTTGCACTGGGTGCCGCTGTAAATCTTAACGGCGGAGCTTCTTTCCTAGCGGGTTTTCTGGGTATTGCCATTTTTTGGTGCCTAGCTACATTGGCAAAGGATATACCTAATGAGCATATATTGTCACAGCGCATGGCTATACTTTTTAATCTGTCTAATTATAATTTACTTATATTTGTTGTATCTTTCGTAGGTGGTCTTGTCGGCGGCATATCAGCCTGGGCGGGTTCATTGGTCAGGAAACAATATTAATCCCTATAGTTGCGAAACCGTAAGTCTAAAAGGAATTCTTTATCACTAAGAGTCAGCAGGAAAGCGATAATATCTGTTTTTTCATTTTCGGTAAAAAACATTCCATCTTTCATTTCCTTGGCCACAGTTGCCGATAACACAGTCCCTGAACTGTAATGGTTCAATACCTGCTTCAAAGATCGGAAGCGGCCGTCATGCATGTAAGGATAAGAAACTTCAATATTCCTTAGGGTGGGGACCTTAAACTTCAATGAATCACCACTATCTCCAGTTATTTTCATTCTACCTATATCAAAATAAGCGCTATCAACCGGCAGTCCGATATTTTTGAATGAATAGTCAGTAAACAAGGGCTCTTTGTGGCATGACTCGCAGTTCTTTCTGAATAACTTGTAGCCATTCAGTTCCTGTGTTGTGAATTCAACGCCTTGCTCTTTCCGCATTACCTTATCGTATTTCGAATTATAGGATTCAAACATACAGGTGAATTGCGCCAGTGCTTTCAATATCCGTTGCCCGGTAACACTACTGTCGCCATATGTTTTGTAGAAGCGTGTTTTATAATTTATTGACGTGTCTAAGTATTTTATAATATTTTCCAGTGTATTGTTCATTTCTACCGGACTGGTTATTGGGCCAAGTGGCTGCACCTCCAGGTTATTAACGCCACCGTCCCACATAAAAGACTTGTTCCAGGCCAGGTTGAACAATACAAGTGCATTCCTGGTACCTTTAAGTCCGTTGATACCATGGCTTACATTGTGGTCAACATGGGTAAATCCGCTGAACTGGGTGTGGCAGCTGGCGCACGAGGTAGAGCCGTCCCGCGAAAGCATAGGGTCAAAGAATAATTTCCTGCCCAGCATAAATCCAGAAGTGGTGGGTTTGTTTCTGTTTAAATTATATACCGGCTTTGGCCATCCTTTTGGTATTACGAAATTTACTTCTTTCAGGTTTTCATCAAACGCACTGCCGCCTGCCACCGCAGCTATACACATCAAAACTATAAGTGAACATTTAATGTGATTTTTTCTCATGGCGTGCTCCCGCTTATTGAAAACATACCAGAATAGTTATCAGCTATTTCGCAGGCCGCCCGGCCTGGGATTAGAACTGAATTGGTGACGGAAAGATCAAGTCCGTGTGCAAACCACCGGGCAGCATCAGCATTAATATTTATTGTTGACCTCTTCCCGTTTTCGATTGTTATAGTCTCGCCCAATGGCAGGTTCACCTGCCTCATGGCATTGTAAGGAGGCATATAGCCGCCAATATGGAATTCAAATGCCTTATGTATGGTCTTGCATACCGCGCTATTGCCTTCCAGTTTGGCCATAATATAGCCGCTGTTCCATGCCCAGTACATACCCTTTGCCGGATCAAGATCGCCACTGTTGGCGCCCGAGGTGTTATCTGCACTGTCAACGCCGGTTACAAAACTGACTGAGTCAAATGTCCCCAATGGCACACTAAAACTAAAGCTGCATGTTGTAGTGTCCTGCGCATCAATCAAATGGCTGCCTTCGGGAGTCACATAATCGGATGTGCCCGTTACATGCAGCTTCAGGTGTGTAATATAAAACCGAAACAGACTTATTGTAAGTAGGTTACCGTGTTCGTTAGTATAATTTTCCGTGTCTAAAATTAACTGCATTCCGTCAAATACAGGATAAATACGCACAGTTACAAAAGCAGAATCTTTTTCCTTGGCGCAGGCCGTTACCACAAGTGCATTGCATATATAAGAAAGTGCAAACAAAATGGTATATATATATCGGTATGTCAATTGAATTTCTGATTAATTATCTAACCTGTTTTTGGGTTGCATTCCATCGCCCGGTCCATCAGCAGGGGCAGGTGGATCAAATTCATTTTCCGGCCGTCCTTGCCCTCCATGAGGTGGGTGCGGTGGCTCTCCATGCTGCCTCGGTTGCTCTGGCAGTGATTTTACAATATCGCCGACCATGTCGTCAAATACCGGCAGTTGCGATGTTGTCAGCATTGTTCTCATTTCGCTAAAGTATGAAAAAGTCTGCTTTTCTATTAATTGATGAAAATATCCTAACTGACCGCTGAGTGAATCTAGAAGCGTTGCTTCAGGTTTGGTTTCTTTAAGTTGAATGAAGTAAAATTCCCTTATCTGACCCGCAAGGCGTTTAAGGCTATCTATTTTTTGGTGTTGCCCATGCTTCATTTCATTGAGCCGCTCCCTTTGGTCAGCCGTAAATTTTAACTCATGTTCAAATCTGCCCTCGCGGCGGTGGCCTGGAGGTGGTTTCAGTGAAGGGCCTAACCATATTGTTGCTATCAATGCAATGTTGAAGGCAGCTAGAATGCCGACAAGCCACATCAAAATTTTATAAGATTTACTTCCTTCCATCCTTTTCCGTTTCTTCCTGATAATTTTACAATGGTTACTTACATTTTTATATTAATTCTCTGACAGTGCCCTGTACTCAGCGCTAAGCTCTTCATACACATTTTGCTTACTGTTGCTGTTCACTTTCTTTGTGTAATGGACTATAGACAAAACATTGATAACGAGTAAAAGCACGGCCGCGGTGGCAATGCGCGTTAATAATATTTTTCTATCATTACTGCCTGTTTGGCTGTTTATTCTGTCCATTACTTTTTTGTACAACATGGCATCGGGTGGAAGGGGAGTCATTCCTTTCGTGCTTGCCATTACCTCATCTATCCAAATCTTTTTATCTGCGGTTTCCATTTCTCTGGTTTTAGACGCTGCAATAATATTAATCCTTCGGCAACAGCATAACATTTTCGTAAAATACTAATGCAAAAACCGGGCTGTGCGGCCCGGCTTAATGCATTAGTATCAAATTATTATTATTTTATGCTGAATGCAGCTTTCACTTTATCTACAAAGTCAAGTTTTTCCCACGTAAATAACTCTACTTCCATAGTTTTGTTTTTTCCGTCAGCAGCCTTAAATACTTTAGTCACTGTTTCAGAAACCCTGCCCATGTGGCCATATGCAGCGGCTTCGCTATACATAGGCTGGCGAAGTTTCAGACGCTGCTCTATAAAGTAAGGCCTCATATCAAACACTTCGCTCAGTATCCTGGCAATCTCACCGTCATTCAGGTCCACTTTTGCTGTGCCATATGTATTTACATAAAGGCCCATAGGTTGAGCTACGCCAATAGCGTAAGAAACCTGTACCAATATTTCACTACAAATGCCTGCCGCTACTACATTTTTTGCAATGTGGCGGGTTGCATATGCCGCAGACCTATCCACTTTACTTGGGTCTTTACCTGAGAATGCGCCGCCACCATGGGCGCCTTTGCCGCCATAGGTATCAACTATTATCTTTCTGCCGGTAAGTCCGGTATCGCCGTGTGGCCCGCCTATAACAAATTTGCCGGTAGGGTTAATATGGTACTTTATATTTTCATTAAAGAAATGCTTGTACTGTGGGTAGCTTTTTATCACCCTCGGAATCAAGATATTTTTCACATCATTTGTAATTGTTTCCAGCATCTCCTTCTCTTCAGCGAAATCGTCATGCTGAGTAGATATTACAATGGCGTCGATCCGTACGGGTTTGTTATCATCACTGTACTCTAGGGTCACTTGGCTCTTGGCGTCCGGGCGCAGATAGGTCATTTCTTTACCTTCGCGGCGGATAGCTGAAAGCTGTAATAAAAGGTTATGCGCCAGGTCTAACGCCAGCGGCATGTAGTTATCAGTTTCGTTGGTAGCATACCCAAACATCATTCCCTGGTCACCTGCTCCCTGCTCTTCTTTATTCTGCTTATCAACACCTTGATTTATATCAGCAGATTGCTCATGTATTGCGGAAAAAACGCCGCAAGACTCAGCTTCAAATTTATATTCACTTTTTGTATAGCCTATTTTTGCTATCACCTCGCGTGCTATCGTCTGCACGTCAATATATGTATTGCACTTTACCTCGCCCGCAAGTACAACCTGCCCTGTGGTCACCAGTGTTTCACAGGCAATTTTCGCCTGAGGATCCCATGCAAGAAAATTATCAACAAGCGCATCTGAAATTTGATCCGCTATTTTATCAGGGTGTCCCTCTGAAACCGATTCTGATGTAAATAAATATGGCATAATATTATAAAATGATTTTTTAAATAGTGGCGAAATAAATTTATTCTACGGTAACTGACTTCGCCAGGTTACGTGGCTGGTCTACATTGCAACCCCTCATAATAGCTATATGATACGCTAGCAGCTGAAGCGGTACAATTGTGATAAGCGGTGACAAAATTTCTTCAGTTTCAGGTACTTCAATGATATGATCAGCAAGCGCGCGAATCTGCGTATCTCCTTTGTGTACAACAGCTATTATTCTTCCCTTTCTCGCTTTCACTTCCTGCACATTAGATACTATTTTGTCATAAGCACTCTGGTTGGTGGCAAGGAACACTACAGGCATATTTTCATCAATCAACGCGATAGGTCCGTGTTTCATTTCCGCAGCGGGATAACCCTCCGCGTGTATATATGAAATTTCCTTCAGCTTAAGGGCACCTTCAAGCGCTACAGGGAAGTTATAACCCCTGCCTAAATATAAGAAATTGGTAGCGTCTTTATAAATAGCAGCTATCTCTTTTATCTGTGCATCAAGGGCAAGTGTTTCTTCAATTTTCTTTGATATGTTTTCCAGTTCATATAAGATTGTGCGCAGCCTTGATGTAGGTATAGTACCCTTCACCATTGCTATTTGCAGCGCTATCAATGTAATGATAGAAATCTGAGTGGAAAACGCTTTTGTAGAAGCCACGCCTATTTCTGGGCCTGCGTGCGTATAAGACCCTGCATGCGATGCACGTGCAATTGACGAACCTATCACATTGCATATACCATATATAAGTGACTGCCTGTCTTTCGCCAGGTCTATGGCTGCCAGCGTGTCAGCCGTTTCCCCTGACTGTGAGATGGCGATAACGACATCATTTTCAGAAATAATCGGGTTACGATACCTGAATTCGGAGGCGTATTCTACTTCTACAGGAACCCTTGCCAGGTCTTCAATCAGATATTCGCCTATCAGTGCTGAGTGCCAGCTGGTACCACATGCGGTAATAATAAAGCGATCCGCATTATCTATACGGTTGATATATTCATTTAGTCCGCCCAGCCTTATCCAGCCGTGCTGTGCGCTCATCCTTCCGCGTAAAGAATCTTCTATTGCTTTCGGTTGCTCATAAATTTCTTTAAGCATAAAATGCTCAAAGCCGCCTTTTTCAATCATCTCAAGCGAAAACTCCAGTTTCTGAATAGCGTGAGACTTCTCTATATTGCCGAGGGTGCGTATGGCGTAGTCTCCGTTGCGATTGATAACAGCATATTCCTGATCGTCAAGATAGACCACATTTTTGGTATACTCAACTATCGGTGATGCGTCTGACGCTATGTAAAATTCGTCTTCACCTATACCTATCACCAGAGGGCTGCCTTTACGGGCTGCTATCAGCTGATCAGGGTTTTTTAGGTTAAGTACAACAATGGCATAGGCCCCAACCACCTCATTCAGCGCAATACGTACTGCGTTATCGAGGGTGGTTTTTTCAGTCTTTTGCACTTCTTCAATCAGGTTTACAAGCACCTCTGTATCCGTATCAGAATGGAATACGTATCCGCGCTTTTTAAGTTCTTCCTTTATCGAAGAATAGTTTTCTATTATTCCATTATGTATAATGGCAAGGTCACCTGACTGTGACAGGTGCGGGTGGGCGTTCCTGTCATTAGGCTCACCATGGGTAGCCCAGCGGGTGTGTCCTATGCCAATAGTAGCGTGTGTTTCGCTGGTTCCTACTACTTGCTCCAGGTCATTCACCTTTCCGGCCTTTTTAAACACAGTCATATTCCCGTTTAAAAGGGCTATACCTGCACTGTCATACCCTCTGTACTCCAGCCTTTTCAGACCTTTAATGAGTATTGGATAAGCTTCTTTGTTACCAATGTAACCAACAATACCACACATTTTGATTAGTTTTTTAAGGTTGAATGTACAACAATAAGTTTTGTCTTGTATCTGGAATCAGGATAATTTCCTCCCGCGGCTAACATTTGAAAGGCACCATAGTATACTTGTGAGCCGTGAATGTGCAGATGAAGGGTGTCATTCTGTGCTGCTATGTTAGCCATTACTTCCCGAGGCATACCTATGGTATACGTTGTTATATTGGTAGTGCCATAGGTAATTGTATGAGACGTGCCGTCAAGAATAATATACGGTGCCAGGCTTGTCAGTGGCTTGCGGTCTTCTATAGGGTACTCCTTGCCTGCATCAATGCCAACCGGGTAAGTGCCGTTACCAATACCTGCCGTAAATATTTGATCAGGAGGGGCGAAGTACGAATAGCCACCGGGTGTTATAACGGAGATTTGCAAAGTAGCCTTGTTGATAATAACCCCCTTTGGTATTTTACTCGTAAGCCCATACGCTTTCAAATCAATACTTGCGCCGGGCTGGTTTTGAAGCGCAATCAGCTCATCATTTGCCTTGCCCGAATTAATAAGATTATTGAGCGGGAACCTGCTGTATGATTTTACAATACCATTATAATGTGCGCAGCTGCTCTGTGCGAAATAAAACTCAAATGTTTTCGCTTCCTGCGCGGTATTATGATAGTGCATGATAATACCCGCTTCTGAATAGCCTGCATTGCCGTCAAGTTGAAAATAAGGTATGGCTTTTGTAAAAGTGCGGCTGTCAGCAGGGCGTACACATATGCCGTTAAATGTATTCAGGAAGGTGAGCGTTTTGTCGGTTGCAGCGGAGCTCGCAAACAAAGCGGCATTGATCTTCGCCATTATAGCGTTCTTGTTTAATTTTATCCTTAACCCCGGGTGGTAGTTGGTACCATTTACTTTCAGAGAATCATTAAGGCTGTGTAGGTTAACGGTTACCGGCGCGCTGAGCGGAGTAGACAGATCAAGCCTTTTTTCTGCATTTGGATAATATATCGTATTATACCCTAGCGTATCTCCAAGATAGAATACCTGGTAAGACTGAGTTAATGTGGTATTGGCTGAATCGCCATACGTAAAGCCACTGTACGGCATAATGAGAAAAACCGAATCGATATGCAGGCTGGTATCTCCAAAAGTAACGCCCACCGTCTGTGGCACCACCTGGAAGTAAGCCGCGCCCTGCATAGTACCGAAGAAAGAATCAGTAGTGGAACCAACAGCGGCATTTACTGAAAGCCCCTGAATATTAAGGCTTGTGTAAAGGTCATTATCAAAGTAGGTATGCGTTATACAATTCAGCGTATCAGCCCTAACACCCGCTGTATCATTGGCGGGTGACACTTTTGAACTGATAAGCGTGTTTTCCCTGCAACCGGCAAATGCCGCACTTACAGCTATACACAACACATATATTGCTTTGAGACGATGATTTTTATGATTCAACATTTAATAAATTGTGCGCTAAGGTGACAAAAGAAAATTTAAGACTCTGTTAAGCTTTTGTAAAGCTCAAGCAGTGGTGTCACATCTTCAAGCCAGCCGGCATCGTAAGGTATAATTTTCTTATTCCTTGCGGGTTTTAATTCTTCAGTTATTTTGTCGCTTATGTTTTCAGAACCATATACCACCACATCAGCAAATTTACCTGCACCTATAGTTAAAGCCGTGTTTGTGCCTTCGCGGTAGCAATCAAAATCTTTATCTTTTATTTCCGCACTGATTATTCCCTTCTTGGTAAAATTAGGATTCAACACTTCAGAAAACTGGTCAGCCTGTGCTGTATATATTACTTTTGAATAGCCAAAAACGGGTTCTTTCTTGTAGGTGGTTTTAAGGTATAGCGGTATTAAAGATGTCATCCAGCCATGGCAATGAATGATATGCGGAGGCCATCCGAATTTTTTAACCGTTTCCAGAGCGCTTTTGCAGAAGAATATCATTCTTTCGCCATTGTCATCAAAGAAATTATCCTGGTCATCCCTGAACACAGCCTTACGCTTGAAATAATCTTCATTATCCATAAAGTAAAC
>JACMPD010000179.1 GCA_014377675.1 Taibaiella sp. | reverse complement strand
TAAACACCTCATCATCAACAGTAAAGTTAGAATATCCACCCATTACTAATTTACCGTCAGGCAGCAGTGCTATTGATGAAATACGCCCAGTAACCGGCCCAGTAAAAACCCCATTCACTGCAAAAGTGCTGTCAATTGTTCCATTTTCATTGTAGCGAATAGCGATAGCATTGCCTCCACCCCATCCTGCAGCAATAATTTTATGATCTGGCAGCAAAACCGAAGTGCGAAAATACCCGTTAAGTGTACCTCCAAAATTTGAAATCACCTGCCCCCCACTACCAAAAGACGGGTCTAAAAAGGAGGACTGCCCCATTACGCAGGTGCCGCAGCACATGAAAACACAAAAAAATAGAAAGTTGACTGTTTTCATGGCTAAATGTTTATACCAGATAAAAGTAAGTATCTTTTTCCCACATTTAATGTAACTAAAAATATTTTTGTAATCTATGCATAGTATGCAGGTTATTAATATTGTCATGGGGTCACTAAATGCCACACTGCCCCTGGAAATTTTCAAGCACGAAGAGTCTCCCTTATATAAACGGCTCAAAACAATCATAGTTCCGCTGCCTGTATATCTTGCCGTTCTTGAATTCAAAGAATTGGGCGAAGTAGGCTTTCATCTGGCTGCCGGGCGATTTTGAACCTATGGGTATGGCTAAAATGGCAGTCCACACCACCTCTAATATTACGGTTTCCCCTGCCACGAATGACTTTATTACCTCAAATGTCTGTTGGATGGTTACGTTCTGCCCGCTTATTGAGGAGTCTTTTATGTCTTTTAAACTACGGGTTATCAGCTGGCGGGTAAGGGCGTTGGGGTACTCCACCTGTTGTATGCCTTCATGGTAAAATTCATTGAGGGCATCGCCATGTTTGCCGGCTTCTACGGCCTTTACAAAGTCGAGGGCAAGGGCAAGGTTTTCACGTCCTGTAAAAGTCATGGTGTCTGTTTTAAAGAATGCTTGTTTGTTAGCGGGAGGCAAATGTAAACGCTGCCGGCAACTTTTGCAAGATCCGCTTCGCGTTTCCGCGACATAAGAATACCCCTGCCGTGGCGGGGGTATTCTTATGTACTTGTGCGCAACCTGCGCACTAACTTGTAAACGCGTCCTTTATCTTATCAAAAAAACTTTTGTCATCATGTTCTGCTTTAGCTTCAGGCCCCGGTTTAAAGTTGGGGGAGTTTTTCAGCTTTTCGAGCATGTCTTTCTCATCATTGGTGAGGTTTGTTGGTGACCATATATTCACCTCTACCAGTTGGTCGCCCTTTTCGTAAGCCTGAAAGGAAGGGAAACCCTTGCCTTTGAGCCTGAAAATTTTACCGCTCTGTGTGCCGGCAGGTATTTTTATTTTCGCCTTACCATCAATAGTAGGTACTTCCACCTGTGTACCCAGTACCGCATCGGGGAATGACACGTGCAGCGGGAAGATAACGTCAAGATCTCTACGCATGAGGAACTCATGTGGTTCTTCTTCTATTACCAGTATCAGGTCACCGGGAGGGCCGTTTCGCTCGCCGGCATTGCCTTTGCCGTTCATGCTCAGCTGCATACCGTCCTGCACTCCGCCGGGTATATCAAGGCTCATTGTCTCCTCGCCATATACACGGCCTTCGCCCTTGCAGCTGCCACACTTAGCGGTAATAGTAGTCCCCTGGCCGTTGCAGCTTGGGCATGTGGTTACCGTCTGCATCTGCCCCAGGAAGGTATTGGTTACCCTGCGCACCTGGCCGCTGCCACCGCAACCCGAACACTTTTGAACGGCATTTCTGTCTTTGGCACCATTGCCACCACAGCCGTCGCAGGTGATATGCTTTTTAACTTTAATTTTCTTGTTGGCTCCGTTGGCTATTTCAGCGAAGTCCATTTTTAGTTTTATTCTCAGGTTAGCGCCCCTGGTGCCACCACCCTGGCGCTGCCCGCCGCCCTGCCGCTGACCACCGCCACCGAAGAAACTGCCGAACATATCGTCACCGAAAACATCACCAAAATTCTGGAAAATGTCTTCCATGCGCATACCTTCGCCACCAAAGCCCTGGCCACCGCCACCGCCCGCGCTTGCATGGCCGAAGCGATCGTATTGCGCGCGCTTGTCAGGGGAGCTGAGTACATCATATGCCTCAGCTGCCTCTTTAAATTTTTCTTCCGATTCTTTATTACCCGGGTTACGGTCAGGGTGAAACTGCAGGGCTATCTTGCGGTAAGATTTTTTTATCTCATCAGCACCTGCGCCTTTTTGTACACCCAATACTTCGTAATAATCTCTCTTTGCCATATTACACCCCTACATGGTTCCCCAAAAGGGGATTGATTAAATTTTAAAAAAAATCACATACGCCAGCCAGCGGCCTATGTGGCATACGTTTGTTTAGTTACCTACAACCACTTTGGCATACCTTATCAACTTATCGTTGAGGTAGTAGCCCGGCTCCACCACATCTAATATTTTGCCTTTAAGGTCATCACTTGGCGCCGGTATTTCGGTTATGGCTTCATGCAGATCAGGGTTGAACTCATCATTACCGGTTTCCATCATTTTCAGGCCCTTGCTTTGCAGGGTCGATTTGAGCTTGCCAAACACGAGTGCGACACCTTCCCTTATGGCGGCTATATCTTTAGCGGACTCAATCTGCTTTTCAGCGCGGCCCATATCATCAAGTACTACCAGCAGCGACTGTAAAATGTCTTTGCCGGCAGTCTTAAACAATTCTTCTTTTTCTTTTGCGTTTCTTCTTCTTAAGTTCTCAAACTCAGCGATGAGCCTTAAATGCTTGTCTTTCATGTCACTCACTTCAGCCTGAAGCTTTGAAACCTGGTCCGCTTCAACTTGCATATCAGTGTCTTCATTCATCTCTTCTCCGTTCACCAGCTCGTCCGTTTCGTTTTGTGCCATGTTGTCGGTAATATCGCTTTTAGCATTCATATTGTCATTTATATTTTCAGTCATCGGTTTCTTTTTTTTGAAAAACATAATACTCTTTTAGCTGGCAATAATTTTGCCAAACCAAAAAAATGGACAAAATGTCGGGAAAACAGGCTGCTGAATGGCGAAATGGCAAAGATTGAACAACCGGAGTGCGTTGTACTTTGCAGTAGTATTTATAATGCTTCTATTTAAGTTAAGTTCTTATCTTCACCTGTAAGAAAGCCCGCCCAATATGCAAACAGTACTCATTGAAATAACAAACAGCAAAGCACTAAGGCTGCTTAAAGACCTGGAAGCATTGAACCTCATAAAATTGCTACAGACACCTGGCAAACCCGGTTTAGACTTTGCAGAAAGATTCGGAGGAAAACTAAATCTGTCAGATACCGAATACAGAGATTTTCAGCAACATGTTTCAAAAAGCAGGGTTGAATGGGACAACAATACCTTATAGATACAAATACTATAAATGCTTATCTTGATGGCAAACTGCCAATAAGCTCAGTTGCATTTTTAAATGAAGTAATAAATTCCGGACCGTGCCAATACTTATAAAATGAGTAACAAGAATGAATGTATGATTTTATTAATATAAAAAATCTGAAAGTGATTAATCAACGTCTTCTTTAAGGCCTAAAAGAACAATTACCTCCCCCTATTAAAAACAAAAAGAGTGCTTAAAAAAGCACTCCCGTGGAAATTTAATTTTTTGGGTATTTCCGTACCTTAAATTTCCACTACACACACACTATTCAGGAAATACAAATCTATATACTCAAAAAACATGCCTGTAGTTTTGGCTACAGGCATAGTTAACATCACTTTCACAATATTATTTTTTATCGGAACCTATATCTTATTCCTACTGTTTGCGGCAGGAACAATAATTGATACCTGTTGGTGTTATGGTCATCGTTAAGGCCGTTTACTTTTTCAGTTCCCACATCAACATAGCGGGCAGCAACCTCCACATTAATACCCCACCTGCGCAGTATATAATAAGTGTAACCAGCCTGCAAGCCGAAGCTGAAACCAATGCCTGAACCGTAGTTGTAAGTTGATATGTACCTGTAAGAAGAGTCAGGAGGTGCATTATACCTGCTGTACCCAACAGATCCGTCACTTACCGTGTTCACCATGCCAAGCATAGCGCCAAAGTAAAGATTGGCCCTGTTGAAGGTCTTAAACTTCGTATAAAAAGGAATAACGTAGTTGACCTGTATTGATTCGGAAATGGCTGGTTTACCAAGCTGAAATTTTATCTCCGTATTTTTTAATGAGGTACCCATTGTTGAAGGGTTAGACCAGGTGCCATAAGTCTCCCAGGTGCGGAAGCCCACATCAAGGGTAATATTCCAATGCTCATCAGCAGCGTAAACGACTTTTGCCGAATACTCCCCCACCAGCTTGGTGCGGGTGCCGGTATACGCCTTTTCAGGGCCTGCAGGGCGGGTGATACCACTCAGTCCGGCATTAACACCAACATCCCAACGGAGATCAGGCGGGAAATTTTCCCATATAGCAGCACGCTGGGCAAACAGGTTACCTGAAAATGAAATAACGGCTGCCGCCGCGAGTAAAAATGCCTTCATGTGATGAAGTTAGTTTAAAATAAAACTCAAATCTAAACAAATAACTCAAAATGCCAAAACAAGCAGGACAAAACAGCTCTATTAATGCCGGTTTGCCTGCTTGTTTTTAATTTTCATGCCGTAAAGGCATTAAAGTGAGCAATTTAAAAATCTTCTTCGTCAGTGTCACTTATGTTCATGTTGAGCATACTGCCCAGCATGTCAGTAAAGTTATAGCCGCCGCGCTCTATGCCCTTTTTGCTGATTAAGGAAAACTCTGCCAGCCCGTGCAACATAAATTCCATCAGCAACCCTTGCTGTGCCTTATCAGCATCAGGGTAAAATTGTTTTACTGCACTGTAAAGGCCATCAACCTGGTACAGTCCGTTGCGGAAAGCATCATCATTTTCGTCTTGCAGCAACATAAGGTCATTGCCCTTGCCAAACCAATCAATTACCGGCTGATAGGGATTGCTCTTTGCTTTTGCCTTCTGCGCTTCTTTTCCCCCGGCCTTTTTAAAGGACTGCGGATCGGGGAAATATTTAATAAAAGTAGAGCGTATAGCAAGCCCCATAAGCCTGTATGCCACATTAAGCGGGCCTTCCTGCTCCCCTTCGTATACTAGTTCTATTTTACCAGTAATGGAGGGTATAATGCCAGCGAAATCAGCTATGCGTACCATTGTGTGGCCGCCGCCGTGGCGCAGGGAGCGCCGCTCAGCGGTACTTACCAGGTTTTCATAGGCCGAAATGGTAAGCCTTGCCGATACACCGCTTTTCTGGTCTACAAATTCACTTTTGCGCGCTTCCATAGCCACCTGCTCTATCAGTCTTTTGCATATTTCAGGCACTTCTACCAGCTGCTCCTGCACCGGCAATATGTCGGCTTCCTGCGCTGTAATAGACTGCGATAACTCCACAGTTTTAGGATAGTGGGTAATAATCTGGCTTTCAATTCTGTCTTTTAGCGGGGTAACAATACTGCCACGGTTAGTGTAATCTTCGGGGTTGGCCGTAAAAATAAAGAGTATATCGAGCGGCATCCGCAATTTAAAACCTCTTATTTGTATATCGCCTTCCTGCAAAATATTAAAAAGGGATACCTGTATGCGTGCCTGGGGATCAGGCAATTCATTAATTACGAAAATACCTCTGTTGCTGCGGGGTATAATACCGTAGTGTAACGCCCGCTCATCAGCGAAGCTGAAGCGCATATTGGCAGCTTTTATGGGGTCAATATCGCCTATAAGGTCAGCGACTGACACATCAGGCGTAGCCAGCTTTTCGCCGTAGCGCTCCGAGTTATGCACCCATGTAAGAGGTGTATCGTCACCTTTTTCAGCAAGCAACTCCCTGGCATACAACGAAATGGGCGTGTAAGGGCTGTCGTTGATCTCGCTGCCTTCTATTATGGGCATCCATTCATCCATCAGGTGTACCATTTCACGAGCCATACGTGTCTTCGCCTGCCCCCTGAGCCCGAGAAATAATATATTGTGCCTGCTGAGCAATGCTCTTTCCACATCAGGTATTACGGTGTCTTCGTAGCCCAGAATGCTGCGGAAAGGGCTTTTCTTATCCTTGATGAGCGCTACAAGATTATCTCGCAGCTCCTCTTTAACAGATTTGGGCTGGTAGCCACTCTGTTTCAATTCACCAAATGTCTTTATCGCGGGTTTGTTCATTTTATGTTGTTCTGAAAACTAAAGGTAGGGTAAACACTAAACACAAAGGCAATAGTGGCATTATTAAATATAATACCTGCATTCAGAAATGAAATATAATTAAAAAGAGCCGCGGAAGCGGCTCTTCAATTAGATAATGATATGTATGAATTAAAGCTGATCGTAGATAGCAGCATCCACATTACGGTATATACCATAATACTGATAAGACTTGTGGTGGAAACCCTTCTTGATATAAGCATCTGTTTCACCTTCTTCAGGTATAGTTATCCAAGCGTTGCGCTTGGTGAGCAACCAGCGGTAAACACACACTGTGTTAGCGCCCCTGCGGGTTAACGCATAATATTGCAGGTGTTTTTGAGCATAGCCCCATTTCAGCATCTGGTCATCAGTGAACTCGTCTTCGCAAATAGAAATATGCGCTCTTGTCACCGGGTTAGCCCATCCGTTAACAGCCACACGACCCGGACCGGGCGAGCGGTAAGCGAAAAATAACAACGTTTTATTGGTCCATCCCCAGTTAATTAACTGGCCATCCTGGTATTCGCCATCAGCGACCGTTACATATTGATTATCCTGTGGAACAAACCAACGGAACACACGTACCAGGTCTTCCTGTGCAAATGCTTTTCCCGTGAAAAATAGTGATGCTAAAACTGTAGTAACTAAGAGAATGGTTCTTTTCATGTTTGCGATTATTTTCAAAACTGCACCAAAATACATAAATTTTTTGTTGACCAACAAATTATTATCCCAAGTTTTTTTTTAAACGGCCAAAAAATGGAGTGTTTAAAATGGCTGAAAGTATTTACTGGCAACGCTTTCAGCCACTTTTAACTTTTATGGTTATTGTTAAAAACAATTCCTTTCAAACCATCCAATTGTCCATTAAAACACCCTATTTTAACGTCTCAGAATAGCCTGATACATGCAATTAAATTCTTATTATTGCTGTGGTTAAAGATTCCCCAGCGTAGTGTATCAGCGCAAACAAGCCAGGCTGCCGATGGGGGTTAAATGCACCAAACCAATAAATGTAAGTAAGGGTCTGAAAAGCAGGCAAATGGAAAAGTCTTTTGAAATATACGATGGCATTACACTTGTGAAAATCCATGGATTGGCGTAGCTTTGGCACTTTATCTGCCAAAACGTCGGGTATGATATAATAGCACGGGATTTGATATAAATATTCAGCAAAACAAGCAATAAAGCATGTTTTGTGGTGTTAGGTACAATATATAGCAGCAATTTAATAACTCTCAATAATGTTAGGTTTTCTTTCAAAAATATTCGGCGGCAGCAAGTCTGATAAAGATGTAAAGGTTATTCAACCGGTGGTAGCCGAAATAAACAGGGTGTACGACACCCTGCGGGCGCTTACAAATGATGAACTGCGTAATAAAACGCACGAGTTCAGGGCACGGATTAAAGAACATCTGACTGATGCAGATCAGCAGATAGCCGATAAAAAAGCTGAAGCAGAGCAACTGGAAGACATCCACGGCCGCGAAAGCATCTATAATGATGTAGATAAGCTGATAAAAACGCGCAACCAGCAGATAGAAGTAATACTAAAGGAAATACTTCCTGAAGCTTTTGCAGTGGTAAAAGAAACAGCCAGGCGCTTTAAAGAAAATACTGAAGTAGTATCAACCGCTACCGACCTTGACAGGGAGCTGGCAGAAGAAAAACCACATATTATAATAGACGGCGACAAGGCAATATATAAAAACAGCTGGCTTGCCGCCGGCACAACAGTAACCTGGAATATGTTGCACTATGATGTGCAGCTGATAGGCGGGATAGTATTGCATGAAGGTAAAATTTCAGAAATGGCTACTGGTGAAGGTAAAACACTGGTCTCCACACTGCCTGCATACCTCAATGCCCTTGCGGGCGCGGGTGTGCACCTGGTAACCGTGAATGACTACCTGGCCCGCCGTGACCAGGAGTGGAACGGGCCAATATTCGAATGGCTCGGCATTACTACCGACTGTATTGACAAGCACGAACCTAACTCTAACGCACGCCGCAAAGCCTACCTTGCGGATATTACGTATGGTACCAACAATGAATTTGGTTTTGATTACCTGCGTGACAACATGGTGCACCACCCTGATGAAATGGTGCAGCGCAGGCACCACTATGCAATGGTTGATGAGGTGGACAGTGTGTTGATTGATGACGCACGTACCCCGCTTATAATCTCCGGCCCTATACCCAAGGGTGACGAGCAACAGTTCCATGCGCTGAAACCGCGTATAGAAAAGCTGATGGAAGCCCAGAGAAAGATAATTAACAGCAGCCTTTCCGAAGCCAAAAAACTGATAGCAGATGGCAAAACAGACAAGGAAAGCGGTGGTTTGTTACTTTTCAGGTCTTACAGGGGTTTGCCTAAAAACAGTGCTATCATCAAATACCTGAGCGAAGACGGGAACAAGCAAATATTACAAAAAACAGAAAATTACTATATAGCCGAGCAGAACCGCAACATGCCTAAGGTAGATGCGGAACTTTACTTTGCAATAGACGAAAAAAATAATAGTGTAGACCTTACTGAAAAAGGAATAGCACTGATTACAGGTGCGGGCGAAGAGCCTAACTTTTTTATGTTGCCTGATATAGGCAGTGAGCTGGCAGTGATTGAAAAAATGACTGTCACCCCTGAAGAAAAAAAGGCGCACAAAGACGCTATGCTGCAAGACTACGCGGTAAAAGCAGACCGCATACACTCGCTGCAACAATTGCTGAAAGCATATACACTGTTTGATAAGGACGTGGAGTATGTGGTAATGGAAGGCAAAGTAAAAATAGTAGATGAGCAAACCGGCCGTATATTAGATGGCCGCCGCTACAGCGATGGCCTGCACCAGGCTATTGAAGCGAAGGAAAATGTGCAGGTAGAAGCCGCGACACAAACTTTTGCCACGGTAACTTTACAAAACTTCTTCCGTATGTACCACAAGCTCGCGGGCATGACAGGTACGGCGGAAACAGAAGCCGGTGAATTCTGGCAGATATACAAGCTGGATGTGGTGACCATACCTACCAACGTAAATGTAATACGTAAAGACCAGCAGGACCTTGTATTTAAAACCAAGCGTGAAAAATACAAGGCTGTAATAGATGAAGTGGAACAACTGCGCAACAACAACAGGCCTGTACTGGTAGGTACCACCTCGGTTGAGGTATCGGAGTTACTAAGCCGTATGTTGCAGCAAAAGAAAATACCGCACAACGTACTCAACGCTAAGCAACACAGCCGGGAAGCACAGATAGTGCAGGAAGCAGGTTTGCCGGGGGCTATAACCATAGCCACCAACATGGCTGGCCGCGGTACCGATATTAAACTGGGTGCGGGGGTAAAAGAAGCTGGTGGACTGGCCATTATTGGTACAGAACGCCATGAAAGCCGCCGTGTTGACCGCCAGCTGCGTGGCCGTGCAGGCCGCCAGGG
>JACMPD010000178.1 GCA_014377675.1 Taibaiella sp. | reverse complement strand
TTTATGCTCTTTCATTATTGGCGAGTGGTCTTCAAACCATTGCGCTTCTTTGGCTATGGCCTCTATGCGCTTTGTCTCCTCCATATCTTTTATAGACACTGTGCTTTCAAAGCTGCCTTTCTTGCCTATGGCATCAAGATACACTTCAATAAAGCCGTTCACCACATCAACGCGGGAGTTTACGTCTTTCACCCAGGCTATGTTGTAGTCATCCCAAACTTTCAGGTCACCGGTCTGGTAGTATTTCACCAGCAAGTCGAGTGCCTGTTTCTGTTCGGCATTTTCAGCAACCGCTGATGCTTTTTGCAGCCAGCCGGCTATTTTATCAATAGCGGCGCCATACATACCACCGCTTTTCCATGTTTTTTCTACTACCTGGCCGTTTTCTTTGGTCAGCTTGCTGTTAAGCCCCCAGGAAGGCGCGTTGCCCTTGGTATCAAACTTAGCATAAAAGGCTTCTACCTCTTTCTGTGTTACGCCCTCATAAAAGTTGTTTGATGAGTTAACTATGTTGTCAATGTTAGGGCGCTGGTCTACCACCTTAGGTTCAAACTTCATATCATACACCATTGGCTTAATGCGGGCCAGGAATGCATCAGCGGCTTCGCCTTGCTGCATAGGCAACATGGCCGGGTCACAGCCTTTCACTACCGCTGAAAAGTATTCAAATGAACATTCAGGTATAAATTTCTCATTGCTGTAGTGGTGGTGGTTACCGTTGCTGAACCAAAACCTGCCGCAATAGGCTTCCAGCTTTTTCCAGTCTTCGGTATTTTTATCGCCTTTATAGCTGCCGTACATGCCTTCTATGGTTTTGCGCAGCAATATGCCATGCTTGCTTTTCATGTCATAAATCATATCACGGCCACAAAGGGCCGCTTCATAAAGATAGTAGGCGAGCTTTTTCTGCTGCAGGCTGAGGCTTTTAAAGCCTGGTACCTGGTAGCGAAGCAGTTGCAGATCAGCGAAAGACTGAGCTTCGACATTGAAAGTGCTGTCAAACCCATCGCCGGGTGCGGTAGTGGTGACGGTTGTAGTAGTGGTGGTTGTAGTTTTTACAGTGCCGTCATTACAACCTGTATTTACAAGCTGAGTAGCCATGAGTGCTATAGCGGGAATAGCCCATTTTTTGTAGTTAACAAATGATTTCATTATTGCGAGGTTGTTTAAAACAGATTAAAAGTAAGCAAACCCTATAATATAGGGCATAAAAAAATGCCGGCTTTTTGAGCCGGCACCAAAGTAATTGAATTGCAGTGTTATGACTCTGTTTTCATGTGTTCAAAAACCATGTCAGAAAGGTGACTGATGATACCGGGAAGCACTTCCTTATTCTTCCCTCTGGTCATTACAGTAATTTCGTATGGCTTGCCTGCAAGATAGATAACGGCTGACTCATGCAGCTGGTGTATG
The DNA here is from genome assembly GCA_014377675.1 of Taibaiella sp. Taxonomy (GTDB): domain Bacteria; phylum Bacteroidota; class Bacteroidia; order Chitinophagales; family Chitinophagaceae; genus Flavipsychrobacter. The sequence continues at coordinate 12,297 of JACMPD010000178.1, read as the reverse complement.
CCCGCCGCCACATTACCAAACTCGCCGAACTTATGCATGACCTTTATAGTATCAGGAATGTTTTTGAGTAAACCCTGCCTGAATTCAGCCTTGCTCAATAAAGAACAACCAAACTCAGATAACGGCCTGGAAACGTAAGAGCTGTTGTATAGTACCCACAGGAACCGGGAGTAATCTTTGGCCGATATTTCGTATCCCCTGTCTTTCATGCTGGGTACGGGCACGCCTAACTCATAAAATGTAGTTTTGTAATTCTCGGGGTTCGTCATTGAGTTAAGCAGGAATGTGGCAGAGTTATCAGAGTAAACCGACATGTATTCCAGCAGTTCTTTTACGGTGTAGGTATTGCCCAGCTTTATAGATTTATTTTCGAAAGTTTGGGTGGGTATTCTTTCATCAGGCAATTTGTCATATTTTACCTTGCTGTCTAATATGCTGTGGTCTGTCTCTGCCAAATGCAGGTATGTAAGCAGCAGGGGTACTTTTGCAAGTGAGCCGGGGTTGAAAGTGAGCTGCGGGTTACAGTCTATCCAGTCACCATTTGTAAGGTTTCTTACATAAACGGAAGATGAAATAAGCTGACCTGAAGTTTTACAGTCTTCAATATAGTTGCCGAGGGATGCTTTTAAAGAGGAGTAAATTTCCGATTCACATTCTTTTTCGCGGTATAGTATCGGTCTTATAAATTTATACCGGGTCTCGCGCATTATGTGCCACGAGCAGACGGTCTCACTTCGTGTGGCCGGCGCCTGCACTACTGTGGTGGCTTCGGCTTTATTTAAAATGGATGGGGCGTGGCTTGAAAATATAAAAAAAGATATAACGCCCCCTGCTAACACTGCAAGCAGGTTAACTGGGATATTGAAGTTTGAAGTTTTCATTATAGGATGATGATATGGTAGCACAAAAATACAGATTTAAACGTTAAAACCAGCCCAATAGTCATATATTTTATTAAAATTAAAATATGTAATTGAAATTCAAACAGATAGCGTTTTAGGTGTTTTCAGTACTTTTCAGATATTAATTTTGAGTTAACATGGGTATAGTTATAAAAACCATAAAACTGCGGAAACGGATTGCAGGCGTGCAAAAAACTGGCCGTATCAATCTTGTAAATACGTAATTTTGCCTCATAAAATTGAGTTGATGATTATTTTAATATTTTTTATAGCGCTTTGGTATAGTTCTTTATTTTGTCAGACCTTTTTTCATCACAGGTACGGTGCGCACGGAGCATTTAAAATGAGCAAGGGCTGGGAAAAGTTTTTCTTCATACTGTCTTTTATTACGCAGGGTTCTTCCTATTTAAGTCCGAGGGCTTACGCCATTATGCACCGGATGCACCACGCCTATACTGATACAGAAGATGACCCGCACTCCCCACAGTATTCTAAAAACCTGTTTGATATGATGATGCAGACCTGGAAGTCTTATGCAGGCATATTGAATAATACCACACCTGTTGATAAAAAATTTACGAAGAACGTGCCAGACTGGCCCGTATTTGATAAGATAGTGGGTACGCGTGCAGTAAGAATAATGTGGGCAATAATCTATCTTTTGATATTTATTAAGTTCAGCACCTCACCGTGGCAATACCTGTTTTTTCCTTTTGTGATATTGATGGCACCGGTACACGGCGCTATTGTTAACTGGTACGCCCACAGATATGGCTATCAAAATTTTGAAGTAAAAAACACTTCATCTAACCTGTTGGGGTTCGATTTTCTTATGCTCGGGGAATCTTACCATAACAACCACCACAAAAATCCATCGTCTATCAATTTCGGGAAGAAATGGCATGAGTTCGATCCTATTTACCCTATAATAAAGCTGTTCGCGTTCCTGCACATTATTCAGTTACCGAAGAACAATGTCACCTTTGCGGGTGGCGACGGGGTGTGGTAAATTGATTTTTTTTTATAAAAAGTAAAGGAGGCTCAACGCCTCCTTTACTTTTTATAGCGTTATCAGTTCTTTGGAGCTGATAGCTATTAAACCCGCAGACTACCAACAAAAAAAAGCGACCATTTCCAGGTTCGCTTTTCTATTGTGTTACTTTAATTAAAGTTTCCAGCCTGGTCTTTCAAAATGGCAAGTGTAGCCATAAGGGTGCTTTTGCAGATAATTCTGATGCTCGGTTTCCGCATCCCAAAAGTCAGTGGCGGGTACTACTTCTGTTACTATTTTACCAGGCCACCTGCCGGAGGCGTCCATTTCTTTTATAAGGGCATTTGCTGTTTCCTTTTGCGCCTCATCAGCATAAAATATAGCGGACCGGTAAGAAGTTCCGGCATCATTTCCCTGGCGGTTTCGGGTTGTAGGGTCGTGTATCTGGAAGAAATATTCAAGGAGTTTGCGGTAAGGCAGCACCCCGGGGTCAAACGTAACCGCTATGCCTTCAGCATGGGTGCCGTGGTTGCGGTAAGTAGCGTTGGCCACATTGCCGCCGGTATAACCGACAACAGTGGAAATGACGCCCGGATAATGGCGTATCAACTCCTCTACTCCCCAAAAGCAACCACCAGCCAAAATAGCTTTTTCAGTATTCATCTCATTATATTTTTAGCGCAATAAAGGTAATGCAGCCGCGGGTAACAGAAAAAATTGGAGTGTTAATGTTATAGGAAAAGTGGGAAGGTAGTGGCTGCGCTATTTTAACGCCCCAGATAATCGTTCCTTACGAGCGCAGCTGTAGTGCAATGGAATATTATGCTCTGCCGGGGTGTTGCAACCCGAAACAGTGCTAAATTTACACTTAAACAATTGCCGCAAATTCTTTAACACAGTGGGAGCGCACACATATACCTTAATGGATCTCAATTACATAACCGCCGACGAGGCAGTTCTGCTGGTAAAAAGCGGGAACAGAGTATTTATTCACGGGTGCGCAGCCACCCCTGTATCACTCGTAAACGCACTACTTAAAAGAGCCGGCACCATTAGTGATGTGGAGTTGGTTTCCATCAGCACCTATGGCGAATTTGACTGGAACCATCCGCAGGTATTGAACAGCTTCAGGCTCAATTCTTTATTCGTTTCGGCCAATATAAGGGACTGGGTCAACAGCCACGGCGGCGAATATGTGCCAATATTTTTAAGTGAAATACCGCGGTTGTTTGATAGCAAAGTATTAGCTTTAGATGTCGCTTTAGTACAGGTTTCTGTGCCTGACCAGCATGGGTATTGCACCCTGGGCACATCAGTAGATGCAGCACTGAGCGCGGTGCGCAATGCCGCCACGGTAATAGCGCAGGTTAACCCCCGTATGCCGAGGGTGTTAGGTGATGGTGTGATACATATTTCAAGGTTCACAGCACTGGTGTGGGAAGAAGCGGAGTTGCCCGAGAACAACTATTCATTACAAATGAATGCTACAATGGCGGCCATAGGCAAGTGTATTGCCGAAATAATAGAAGATGGCTCCACACTGCAAATGGGTATTGGCGGCATACCTGATGCTGTACTGGGTTTCTTATCAGGCCACAAGGAGCTAGGTATTCATACTGAGATGTTTTCAGATGGTATAATACCCCTGGTAGAAAAAGGTGTTATTACAAACGAACATAAAAAAATAGTTTGTGGAAAAATAGTCACCTCATTCATACTCGGCACGAGAAAGGTTTATGACTTTGCAGACAATAATCCATCAGTGTGCTGTATGGACATAGCCTTTGTAAATGATTCGGATATTATAAGACGGAACCCCAAAGTAGTAGCTATCAACAGTGCTATAGAAGTTGATATTACAGGGCAGGTTTGCGCTGATTCCATAGGCACCTACCAATATTCAGGTATAGGCGGGCAAATGGATTTTTATGCGTGGCGCATCACTTTCTGAAGGGGGGAAACCAATAATTGCGCTTACCTCAACCACTAAAACCGGCGTTTCAAGAATAGTTCCTTTTTTAAAACAGGGTGCCGGGGTGGTTACCACCAGGGGGCATGTACACTACATAGCCACCGAGTATGGCATGGTAAACCTTTATGGTAAAAACATGGAACAGCGTGCCCGGCTCTTGATAAGTATTGCCCATCCCGCACACAGGGACGCATTAGAACGCGCATATTACGACAGGTTTGGTACCATGACCGGGGCGGTATAGTTGCTTTGCAGTATTTATGTTTTGAGTTTATGTAAAGGTTGGTGACGCTAATTATTCAGCGCACCGGCAGCTACCCATTTTTTCACCTGTGTTATCTGGCAATCTTGTAGCTTAGCCCCGTTTTTTGGCATGTTGTTGTAGCCCGGCAGGTGCTCAATGTCTCCTATCAGCCTGCCGTTAACTGCCGCCTCTTTCACGCTGTTGTAGTCTGCAAGGCTGCCGCCAGGGTCGCTTGCTGCATTGTGGCACCCCGTGCAATTCGATTGCATAATAGGAGCTACTATGCTGCTGTATGTGAATTTAGTGGTGTCGCAGGCCGATGTGGTGCATGCCCCACTATCAACAGCGCCGGCGGCTATCCACCGTTTTATAAGATCAATAGTGGCGTCAGACAGGCGGGGTGCATCTTTCGGCATCGCCTTTTCACCTGTGGTATAGTTCAAAGACTGCCATATTGTGCTGGCAGCCGGGTTGCCGGGAACAATACCTTTTTTCATGATATTCGCGTAGTTGTCTAATACATACCCCTTTTCGCCTGAAGCCGCATCATGGCACCCGCTTTTTGCGCAATTAGACTGTAAAACCGGCAGTATATCCCGCTCAAAACAAATTGAGGGATCGTTAGTCCGCTGGTCTTCAGGCAACACGTATGGGGAGTGCTTACATGAGTGGAGCAAAACACCACCTGAAAGAATAGTGAAAAACAAAACCATAAGCACAAACGAATTTCTTCTCATTTTTAAATATTTTATCAAAAATTATTTTATGGGTCAGCTGCGCAATTTGTACCTGTTACTTATTGCCTGCCCTCAGTCTTTTCACCCATTTAAACCCTTCAAACCATACAACCGAAACGAAGCCTGTAGCGATGCTGAGCAATAGTTGCACAAGGTTTAAGCGCTCAAATTGAAAAAATCTCGTCAATGGAGGTACATAAAGCAAGAGACCGAAAATAGCGACAGTTATACCAATAATGAGCATCAGAAGTGTGTTTCTATACTTCAATGTGTCGAATATTGAATAGTAGAATGATCGGTTGACTAAGGTAAGCAATATATTTGAGGTGATGAGCACTGTAAATACCATTGTGCGGGCTACCGGTTCATTAAAACCTTGATGCGCTGCATATTGGTATGTGGACAGCGTGCCGAAAGTAACAACGATACCTTGTATGATACTGATTGTAAGTTCGCGCCAGCTGAAGAAAGTTGTGGAGACGGGTCTTGGATTCTGATGCATCGCATTTTTTTCCATTGGCTCGTTCTCAAAAACAATAGAGCATGTTGGCCCCATAACAAGCTCAAGGAAAATAATATGCACCGGTGACAATAAATTAGGGTAAACCCACGCCAGCACCAAGGGCACAAGTACGGTAAAAATGATTGGTATATGAATAGATATAATGTATAAAATAGCCTTTTTAAGATTTTCATATATCTTCCTCCCCATGGCCACCGCGTCAACCATGCCCGCCAGGTCGTCTTCCAGTAATATTAACGACGCGGCCTGCTTTGCAATTTCCGTTCCTTTTTTGCCCATGGCAATACCAATATGTGCGGCTTTCAATGCAGGAGCATCGTTTACTCCATCACCAGTCATTGCAACAATCTGATTGTTGGCCTTTAAGGCGTTAATAATTTTCAACTTCGCCTCGGGATACATCCGAGTGAATATAGAGGCAGTCATCACTCTTTCGCGCAATTCAGTTTCTGAAAGCTGCATCAGTTCATCACCGGTTATTATCTTTTCGGAGTCTTTAAAGTTGATTTGCCTGGCTATAGCGGCGGTAGTTATGGCATTGTCACCGGTAATTATCTTTACGGCAATGCCCGCGTCAGAAAACGCTTTCAGCACTAACCCGATATTTTCTTTAGGTGGGTCATAGAATGCTACAACTCCCTTAAAAGTGAATTTAAAATCCTGTTGCTGCGCTGGAAAATTACTGCCTTCAAAAACAGCCACACCCACGCCGAGAAGACGGTAGCCCTGTGCCGCCAATGAAAGCAAATTGGCTTTGACCTGGCTTTCTTCTGCAACACTAAGCCCCGATACACTCATTAATGCCTCTGGTGCGCCCTTGGCCGCTATTATGCGCCGGCCTGAACTATCCTCAAAAATATGGGTCATCATAGGTGGCTTACCGCTTAGCGGATATTCATGAACCAATTTATAGTGGGGTCGCTCATCGTCAGATTCCAGGTTTGTATAAGCTTTATGCAGTGCCACTTCCATGGGGTCAAAAGGGTTCGGTTCGCTTGCCCACATAGCCAATTTTATCAGTTCTTTTTCGTCGTTCGTCAGCGCATCTTCAGGTTTCGATATTCTCTGGCCAGACAGCGTGTAGAGGCGGGCCAGAGTCATTCTATTTTCCGTAATTGTCCCGGTTTTATCAGTACATATTACAGTCGCGCTGCCCAGTGTCTCCACTGTTTTCATCTGCTTCACTACAATGCCCATTTTCATTAACCTCCACGCGCCTATAGCCATAAAGGTGGTAAAAGCCATCGGGATTTCTTCGGGCAAAACGCTCATTGCGAGTGTAAGTGCCCTGAGCAAGCTGGCTAAAAAATCCTGCGTACGAAAATAATTTATACCCCAAACGATAACGAAAACCGCAGCACCGGCAATAGCCAGCTTTTTTACAAAATTGTTGATCTGTAATTCCAATGGCGTTTTTTCCTCGGCTATGTTCTCCAGGCTTATTCCAATCTGCCCCAATTTGGTTTCATTACCAATAGCAGTTATAGTAGCCACCGCGGAACCACTCGCCACAGTGGTGCCGGAGTAAATTAACTTTTCACCTTTGAGGTGATCTTTGAAAACGGCTAATGATTCACCAGTAAGAATAGATTCATCCACGGAAAAATCGTTGGCCTGAACAATAATGCCATCAGCCGGCACCGAAGTGCCCTCTTCAACAATTATCGTGTCCCCTAATACCAAATCTTCGCTTTTTATCTGTAGTGTCTCACCATCCCTTATCACTTTACATTTAGGCAATGTGAACTCTTTTAATTTCTCCAGAGCGTTTCGGCTTCTCGCATCCTGATACAAAGTAATTGTAGTCACTATTAGTATGGCAGACAGCAGAAAAAAACCATCACCTGTTTTCCCGCTTACAAAATAGATGGCTGATGCCGCTAACAACAAAATAACCATGGGCTCCTTTACCAGATTTATTATTGCTTTGGCAACGCTGTTCTCCTTTTTGTAGCGTAATTTATTTTGTCCGTGCTCGTCCCTTGACTGTAGCACCTGTACTGCAGTTAAACCTTGAATATTAAAATTATTTACAGGCATATTAGATCATATTTTTCCTAAGAATTTGAATTGTTGCCCATCTGTTTGTATGAGATTCCTTCCCATGACTACTGCCATATTGCCTGCATTATACGAATGGCATACTAACTCAAAGGTAAAGTATTAGTTCTGCACGCTGGTAACTATTACAGCGGGTAACAATTGAGACAGGCTTGAAACTACCAGTAGTGACGCAGTGACGCTAAAAAGGGCACTCACTTTCATGAATGCCCAGCCAAATTTAAGATTGTCACTAAATACAGTGTCAACCGCTGTAATGCGTCTACCATTTTTGTCCAGCAATACATAGTTGGTGCTGGAATTGGTAAAGTCAAGGAAGTCCTGTGGAGTGTATCCGAATTCCGCTCAGGCGAAATGATGCATTTCGATAAATAATTTGGTTTTGCCTTTATCCGGCAGATTTTTCAGTGTGGTAAAATTTAGTTGTACTAATTATCAAGGCTGGTTAGTGTAATTTGTCATACCCGCTATGTGAAATGGCATGACACAGTCTAATTTCCATTCTATAATTTTACCTGCATCGTTAGCGTCATTTGCTTGCAAAATTCAAATAATTTAAAAGTGACAATCATTTTTTGTTGTAACTCCGTAACCTTTCTACAACTCAGCCCACAACGCCAGAAGATTTTTAAGATCGCCAGACCAAAAACTATCTATCATTCAACCCCATTCCGAATCCGAACATCGCCGCAACCAATGCTAAGTTTGCAACCAGGACAATCTTTTGCCATTTGGGTCTGTCATTCCATTGCTGCTTCACATCGAAGGGGTCAAAAGCCATGCCTATGCCCAGTGACGCCGCAGCCTGGATGTAATCTTTTAAAGAAGTCTACATAACGTTTTAGAGCCGGGTTTTTCGGGAGAAATGTCGTTATCACAATTTCAATTTACTCGCAAAGTTACTTCTGAAAAGATTTAAATTTTCAGTTTCTCAAAAGAGAGAAAAATAGGATAGCCTTCTCAATTACATTTTTAAGTGCTGGAATTTGTAGGTAAATGATGATCTTTTACCGAACTTGATTTCATAAATCTTTTTTCACCTGAACCAAGAGTTTCTCTGCGGGTATAACGTGGTCTTTGACGATTTGGTGAAAACTACACAACGCGGCAGTTTAAATTGAAATTTGTAAATAAACCTAAGATGCAGGCTAGAAATCATTACTCGAAAACTGTTTTACTTCGCTTCCATTTCCCATTAATACTATCTCGCTCAGCTCGTTCTCCGTAGTCTAAATTAAAGATGTCATTAAGTGAGTTATCTCTTAAAACCATCTGTTCTAAAGCTACAATTTTGGCATCTTCGGGTATTTGGTCACCAGTGAGAAATTGCCAATCACCCTCCTCGTCATGCACTACATGAAGAATTGGCTTATCCCGTTCCAACCATTGACGGGTAGTAAATACCCCAAGGTTTTTTGCTTCCCGAAATTTGAAGTCTGCATTTCGATCCAGTAACGGTTGACGATAAATGAACTCTTCCTCATACCCATTCTGCCAGGGGAGTTTGTCATTTCTGTCGGGCCACACTAATTGGAGTGCCGGAAATTCAGCTCCATTATTGAACCAAATTGCATAGCCAAAATAGTCTGGAATACTGCGCTCGTCCACGGAAATTAATTGCGAATTTCCTTTGGTAAAAAATTCTGAATTGACTGTATCTATTAAATACCTTTTGCCATTTTTTATATTTTTTCCTGCAATATTTAAGATGGAGTGAAGTGTTTTAAAGGATAATCCAAATGAAATGATCTCAGGTTGTCTATAATTTTTCCATAACCCTATCGTACATGCAAATGCAGGCAGGTATTCCGTTGCTTCAATCATTATGACTGACCAACCTACTGAATTCACATCCTCAATTATTTTGTCTTCTGCATTGTCGCAATGGTGAGACTGAGAATTACTCATGTGTATTTTTGACAATAAAGATAAGAAGGTTCAGCTGTACAAGAATACATTAAATACAAAACACTTGCTGAACCGAGGGTTTGTGAAGTGTAGGGAGGAGGCATCAAACTAAGCTTCGGGTTATGAGCCGGGCCCTACCGTGCTTCTACACAGCGCATTGAAGCGCAAAGGAATGGTTAGATACAAAAGAAAAAAGGCAACTATTTCTGATTGCCTTTCTCTGCGGAGTAGCGAGGACAGGGGAAATTTCAAACCAAATCTGGCATGATTTGGTTCGACATTTATCAGGTGGCTAAGAAGGTGGGATTGAGAAGTCATTTATTAAATTGCACTATCAATATCATTATAGTTAACGTTCCGAATAATAAAGTGCGCTATAATTCATTTATTAAGCCACAGATTCCTATACACACCGTCAGCATCATAATTGTTTGCCTGCTTTTGCGCATTAAAGTACCTATTGCCTCGGGGGTCATTACCTACGCCAGCCAAATAAGCCCAATTACCCCAATTACTGAATACATCATAATCAATTAATTGTTGTTCAAAATATGCCGCGCCATACCGCCAATCTATCTGTAAATCGTTAATTAAAAAACTGGCAACGTTTTGCCGGCCCCGGTTACTCATAAACCCGGTATTTTTTAATTCAAGCATGTTGGCATCTATAAAATCAACGCCTGTCTCACCATTTATCCAGCGGGTGAGCGCATCTTTATTGTGCTGATTACAATTGTTGGCAACACCTCTTTTTAACCCTGTCTGCAAGAAAAATTTAATACCGTGCTTTTGCATGATACAACGAAAATAATCCCGCCACAATAATTCAAACACCAACCAATAGGTTGATTCATTTGCGCCATGCATCTCTTCATACTTTTTTAACTCCCAATAAATTTCCCGAGGCGACAAACAGCCATTGGCCAGCCAAGGGGAAAATTTAGTAGAATAATCTGCACCAACTAACCCATTGCGCGTTTCTTTATAAGTAGAGATAGCCTGAGTTTCACTAAAGTAATAATGGAGTCTTTTGTGTGCTGCGGCTGCACCTCCTTCAAAGTAAATAGGTCTGCGGGTATCAATACCAGGATCGCTCAACCCCAATTGTTTTAAATCGGGCAGTTCAAGTGGTTTTATTGCTGGAGACCTGATTTGTTTGGGCTTTTCAAAAATAGGCCTGATGCATGCCTCTTTTTCCACTTTTGTTCTGAACGCTGTAAACACCTCCGGAATATGCCTTATTGAAAACGGCAGATCTGCCACTTCGTATAAAGAACCTGTACTATAGGTTTGCAGCATGCAGTCTATGGCGCTCAACTTGCTTTCAAGTTTTAATTGAGTACTTTTTTCATAGGCTGCTATTTCTTCCTTTGCATACACCCTTTTCGCGCCAACCTGCAATGCCAGCTTTGCTATCTCTTCTACGGCATTACCTACCAATATGACCAGCCCCGACCCCAGCACCCGCAATTGTGCATCAAGATCCTGAAGCGACGCTAATAAGAACTGAGCTCTGAAATTTCCTGTCCTGCCAAAACCAAATTCGCATATTTCATACTGCTCGTCTTCAAAACAATAAACAGGCAATACAATATCGCTTTGCTCAATTGCGCGAAATAGTGTTTCATTGTCGCTCAGCCTCAGGTCTGTTTTAAACCAAACAATTGATGTGTTCATTTATAGATTATCTATGTTGTTTAAATAAAATTCTGCCTGTTGCAATATTTCAGATTTGACTTTTGGGTCCATCTTCTGCCAAAGATTGTAGACCATGCCAATGCGCGGATTCTTTGCTAACTTATGCTGGTGCCGGTCATAAAAATTCCAATACAAGCTATTGAAAGGACAAGCCCTGTCGCCTGTTTTTAATGCTTTTTTATAATAGCAAGAACCGCAATAGTGACTCATCTTGTCTATATAAGCAGCCGAACTGGTATAAGGCTTTGTACCTATAATACCACCATCTGCAAATTGACTCATGCCCCTGGTATTGGTAATCTCCACCCAATCAAGGGCATCAATATAGATACCTAAATACCAGTTGTCTACCTCATCAGGGTGCACACCCGCTAATAAAGCAAAATTACCAGTTACCATCAGTCGTTGTATGTGGTGGGCATAAGCATAATTGAGGGATTGCTTTATGGAATGACTTAAACAATGCATTTTTGTTGCTCCGGTCCAATACCATTGAGGCAATTTACTTTGGTGATCGAAGAAATTCATAACTGCGAACTCGGGCATTCTCAGCCAATAAATACCGCGCATGTACTCTCTCCACCCTAGTATTTGCCTAACAAACCCTTCGAGTTGATTGATCTCGATCTCATTGGGGCGCGCTTGCCACGCTGCTATTGCATAATCAATAACTTCTTTGGGAGATAGCAATTTTACATTCAAGGAGAACGATAAGCGCGAATGATATAATGACCATTCATTGGGGGTCATTGCATCTTCATAGGTACCAAAAAAGGGCAAACATTCCGCTACAAAAAAATGAAGCAGTGCTAAGGATTGATGCCTGTTAACAGGCCACACAAATTGTTTCGCATCAATCGTCCCTATAGTACTGATGTTCGCATCTTTTATGTCCGCAGTAATTTCGGTAACATCATTGTTGAAAACTAAAGGTGGTGTACATCTGTGGTTATTGGGTAGTTTTTTGCGGTTGTCTTTGTCGTAGTTCCACTGCCCGGTTACTGGTATATTATCCTCCATCAGCACGTTGTGCTTTTTTCTCATTGCCCGGTAAAAGCTCTCCATGAGCAATGTTTTTTTACCTTCAAAAAAAACACCAAGTTCAGATCTTGTACTAAAAAAGTGTTCGCTATCTACGGCATTGGTCTCTATTGAAAGTGTTACGCACAATTCTTTCAAGTGCTTATCTACCCTGTATTCGTCTGGCAATTGGTATTCAAAACGGGTATAACTTCCGCTTGCAATAAGGTGTTCTATGTTT
>JACMPD010000177.1 GCA_014377675.1 Taibaiella sp. | reverse complement strand
CGTAGCTTTTGTCATACTCTGTCATGGTAACATAGTGCAGGTGAAGCGGGTGCATGTTATGCTCCGGGAAAGGCTGCTGGGTGAGGGCCGCGGTTATTTCCCTGCACCTGTCAGTGCGGAAGTTGAAACACACTACCACATCGCCTTCCTTTATGAGGGCAAGGGGGTTGCCGGCGGCATCGCAGCCTATTATAGGCTTTATAAACTCATCTGTAATGCCTTCATGGTAAGAGGCGTGTATGGCAACGGGGATATCCTGCGTGTGTACCCCTACACCTTCTGTGAGCGCATCGTAGGCTACTTTCACCCTTTCCCAGCGTTTGTCGCGGTCCATGGCGTAGAAGCGGCCGGTAACTGACGCCAACATGCAGCCATTGTCATCAGTACACTGCTTGAGGTCTTTTATAAAGTCATACCCGCTTTTCGGGTCCGTGTCGCGGCCATCAGTGAAGGCATGTACGGCCACTTTTGGCACATTGCTTTTACGGGCAAGGCCACACAGGGCTTTGATGTGGTTAATGTGGGAATGCACCCCGCCATCGCTCACCAGCCCTATGAAATGCAGCGTTACATTGGCTGCCCTGGCCTGCTCAAACGCGGCGATGAGTACGGAGCTCTGTTCAAGCTCACCGTTTTTCACAGCAACATTAATGCGTTCCAGTTCCTGGTACACAATTCTGCCGGCTCCAATATTCAGGTGTCCCACTTCTGAGTTACCCATCTGGCCGGCGGGCAGGCCCACGGCTTCACCGCAGGTAACGAGCTCTGTGTGCGGGTATTTGGCATAGAGAGACTGAACAAAGGGTACATTGGCATTAGCTATAGCATCGGTGGCGGGGATTTTACCATGGCCCCACCCATCCATAATGATGAGCATGACTTTTTTAGACATAGTGCAAAAGTAATTGAATTAGCGTGAACAAATGGTGGCGATATATAAGTGGAGCTGGTTACAGCCCGATTTGAATACGCCACCCGGCATTTCTTTTTTCTACCTGGTTTATGGCAAAGATGGTTTCTTTACCCGAGCCCGCAAAACCCGTTGTGCATGGTGACCCGTATACGGGGTATGATGACCCGGATTGGGGGTCTAACGCATAATTTAAAAAATATGTTTCAAGCTAAACAATTGCAGTTGAGTTAATTAACCAATTAATATTTGGCGATGTTTTTATTTTATTGAATTCGCTTTTCAGGGGCAAAAAATAGCCGCGGAGCGGGGTGGTGCGCCTGCAGGTAAGACCTCCCGGAAGAAATCCTACACTCGTTTTTGCTATGGTGGTGGTTTGCAGCGGGCCTGCCTTTCGCTTTTATATTTTACCGCCCGCCTTCATTAAATTGATACTTCACGGGGTAATGAGTACTTTTGTGCAATTACCTTATAATCGCACGCTTTTATATGGCTTCGGAATCCAAAAATATTTACCGGCAAGTATATAATACAAGTGAGGATGTGAAAATCCTCGCCGGTATTGATCATGTAACCTGTGTGCTAACCCGCAGAGCCATGCTGGCGGCGGCCTTTAACGCGTCTAACGAACTGCTTTCTGTTCACTATTCGGGCTACAGCACTGACCGGGTGGTGTGGGAGCTCGATTTTTTTGAGCATCTGTTTACCCAGGAGCCACTGCTTATGGAGCGGGAAAAAATAACGAAGGTCTTTTTTTGCAGCGCCCTTTGCATGGTGGTACCTGAAGACCTTTACGAAATGGCCGCAGCCAATGAATGGTTCAGCAAAATCCATTTCACTGACAGCAGTGATGCCGTAAAACACTACTTCCTGAAAGAGGATAAACTCAACTACCTGTACGCGCTGCCAAAAAATATTGAGGCGCTGGTAAAAATAAACTGTATCAACGCGGCTACAGCACCGCTTGCGGCCTGCCAGTTTACCAATAACCACACCAGGGGGGTAAGGCTGCATTGCCTGCTTACCAGCGACCAGGCGTGCGTATCGCTTTTCCACTATGGTACACTGCTGTGGCACCGCGTTTTCGACTACTCCGCGGCAGAGGATATAGCCTACGAAGTAAGGCTGGTATGCGAAGAGCATAAGATAAACACGGAAAAAGTAACCATTAACTGCAATACAATAAGTGCCACCGAAACCGGTATTTTAAAAGCGCTGGCGCCGTATTTCGCCGAGGTAACTACCGGCACGGGGCACAGTGTAAACATGAACTGGTCCGCAACGCTTTCACTGATTAAACAGCTGGAGCAATGCGCATAATAAGCGGCGCGTTCGGGGGGCGTCGTTTTAACCCGCCGGCGGGTATACCTGCGCGGCCTACTACCGAGCTGGCAAGGGAAGGACTGTTTAATATGCTTCATAATTCGATTGAATTGGAGGGCAACCGCACCCTTGATCTTTTTGGCGGCACGGGCAGCGTAAGCTATGAACTGGCCTCAAGGGGCGCTGCCGAGCTTACCATAGTGGAGCGTGACGCTACTACATTCGATTTTATAAAAAAGACGGTGGGCGACCTGGGGATAACGGACAGAACGCGGCTTGTAAAGGGGGATGTATTCAAATATATGAAGCATTGTACGGAGCAGTTCGACTTCATTTTTGCTGACCCGCCTTATGCGCTGGCCGAGATTGACTCTATACCCATGATTGTTTTTGAGCGCAACCTGCTGCTGCCGGGCGGCCTGTTTGTAATGGAACACGCCACGAGCAACGACTACCAGCGGCACCCGGCCTTTGTGCGCATGAAAAACTACGGCACCACTGCCTTTACTTTTTTCAAGCTGAAAGAGGAAGGTAAGGAGTAACTTTAGAAGCAAATACTACAAAAACTCAATATTATAACCAACATACCTGATATTATGAGCCGTATATGTTTGTTCCCGGGCACCTTTGACCCCATTACCAAGGGGCATATTGATGTGATAGAACGGGCGGTGTCTTTGTTTGACAAGCTGGTGATAGGGATAGGTTCCAATTCATCAAAACAACCCATGTATTCCGAAGAACAGCGGACCGGGTGGATAAAAGACATTTTCAGGCATGACCCGAGGATAGAAGTAGCCGTGTACAGCGGCCTCACGGTTGAGTACTGCAGGGAAATAAAGGCGGCTTATATACTGCGCGGTATCAGGTACATCAGCGATTTTGAGTATGAAAAAGCCATTGCAGATATGAACCGTATGCTGGCACCGGATATTGAAACGATCTTCCTTACGTGCTCCCCGCTCTACAGCACCATATCATCGACCCTTGTGCGCGATGTGATCCGCAATGGTGGCAACGCAGCTATGTTTTTACCACCTGAGGTGGTAGCCGGTTTGAAAGCGGATTGAATGATAAAGGAAGGATAACAGAAGATGCAATACCAATATCTAATATAAATTAGTCTAAAATTTAGATAAAAATGCATAGTCTAATTTGCAAGTTTTCGTAACGATGTCATTAGTGAGTTTCATCACTTCTTCCTTTATGAAAAGGCTTGCGGCGTCAAGTCATTTGTGTAGTTTACCTGTAAACGCTCTTGTTATTCTCCACCATTTTTTCGGCCGGATTTAACTCCGGGGAATAAGGCGGAATGAATAGCAAGGCTATTGGGGATAGCCTGATCAGCTGCTTTATGAAACGCGCCATTATCAAGCAAAATTAGTTTAAACTCATTTGGAGTTTCTCTTGAAAATTCTTCAAGAAAAACTCCAAAGCTATCTGTATTGCAGTGCGGTAATTCCAGTTCAAAATGATCACCGGTAAATGGCGAGTACGCCCCAAATAAATATAATGATTGACATACTTGTTGAAACTTGCTCACCGGTTTAACGCCCTTGGCTGTTAGCCCATTTCCATTCCGGGTAAATAGTACAAATCTGGCTTCATCGTGGCAATACAGGTTTACTTTTTCGTATCCTTCTCCTTTGTCTTTAAATATTTTTTCACATTCACAACTGAAGTTTTTCTAAAAGCCGCTACTGCCTCAGGGTCTTTTTTTACATGTAGTTTACGGGCTGTTCTTATTTTTGCATCAAATTTTCTTACCACAAAACCATGAAAAGTTTTGTAGTTCACATCGGTATTGAATTTTTCGTTAAACCATGCTAACAGCTCAATGAACCCAACAAAGCCATTGTCTGGTTTGTGCATTTGCTCTTTTATAGCCTCTTGCTGCTCAGCAGTTATTATGCTCGGCTTATAGCCTGTTTTACGATGGCTCATTAACCCTTCCAGCCCCCCCGGCAATATATAAACTGCGCCATGTTTGAATACTGTTGTGATTAACACCTATACTTTCAGTTGCTTCACGTTTGGGAATGCCGGTTCCTTCATGTTGAAAAATGAGCAAGGCATGCAATCTTTTGGCTATCATGGGATCACTGCCTTTCAGTAGTTTCTTTATCTCGCCAATGCTTTAATCTCAATACTATCAGACTAATATATATTACGTAATGGTATTAATTGGCGGGTTAAAAAAAATAAAAAACGCTTATGGCGGCAGGCGGCTATTGCCTGCGTGCCGCCATAAGAATAGATTTGCACCTGTTAAAATTTATAGGTGGCGCTAAACTTGATAAAAAATGGTGTACCCGGGGTGAAGCATACATCAGTAGCTGAAGATTGCTCCAGGCTGCCACCTGGCAATTTCAACCTTGTTTCAGTCGCGAACTGAGCCTCATTCCACTCTGTGTTGAAGAGGTTTTGCACCTGCACACCGAACTCGTATTTTTTGCGCGAGTAGTTGACAACGGCGTCACACACCGTATAGCCTAATGCGGTAAGTGTGTTGTCATCAGTGGCCGGCCTGTCGCCGATGTGCCTGTAGCGGAGGCTGGCGGTGATGCTCTTGTTTACTTTAAAAGTAAGGCCGCCTATGGAAGTAAGGGGTGCTGCGAGGGCGATGAAATCATTGCCGGCGGGCTGGTCTATTGCCCTGCAATGAGCATAGTTAATATCAAAATCAGCATACAGCCACTTAAATATTTCATAGCGTGCTGAAAAATCAATGCCCATTCTGCGCGTTCTGCCGGAGGTGTCAATAACCGCCATATCACCTGCATACGCAAATTCCTGCTGCAGGTTAAGGTGCCATACCGCCGCGGATAACAGCAACCTGCGTACGGGCTTAATAACAACGCCTAAGTCATGAGAAAACGCCTGAGGTACTGTATTGCCGGCAGGCACCCCGCCGAGCGCCACAGTCCGGGTATCATTACTATGAAAACCGGTTCCGTAATTGTAGTAGACCCGCGCATTGTCACTAAAGTTATAATAAACACCAGCCTTGGGGCTCAGTTTGCCGGTGGTGGCTGTGCTCCTGGTTTTTTCGTTAGGCATGCGGTTGGTGTATTGCTGCACAAATTGATCAAAGCGTGTACCCAGGTTAATAACGAGGCGGGGCAGCACGTATATCGTTTGATTTACATAGCCAAATACATTGGTTTCATTGATATCGCCGTATTGAACCCTGTTCAGCAAAACGGTTTTGCCTATGGTGTGCGACAATTCATTGCCCGTAATGTTATCATACCGTATGCCAACGCCCGCCTGGGTCTTCATCTTAAGCCCGCCTGCCGTGTAGTTTGTCGCATATTCGGAGTTATAGCCTGCCACAACTCTTTTCTCTGACTGAAAGATCTGGTCGCCCTGATCGGGATCTTGTGCGAAATAGGTAAAATCAGAATAAAGATTGAAGTGATAGTATGCCAGGTACAGATTTGATTTAACGCTGCTGTTGTTGTTGATACTCTGATAATATTGCAGGTTCATGTTGTACCTGCCGGTGAGGCCGCTTTCAGGGTCTATGCCTCCATACCTGCCCACAAGGCCCTGCTCCACTGCGCGGGTGGGTATTTGCCCTGAGGCATCCCATGAGGAGCGGAAACCGGAAAGTGTGAGCGAAAATATCTTATCATTTGATATATAATTGGTGTACTTTCCCATCAGGTTAAACCGGTTGAAATTCTGCGGCGCATCGAAGTAGCTGCGGTTGTAGCCATACTCCCCCATTATGTAGGCGTCCTGGTGCGCATTGCTGTCCTGGTTGCGGGTAAGCAACTGCAGGCCGGCGGCCATTCGGTAGTAACCGAAACTGCCCGCCTCGCCTTTAATAAAGTTGTTATCCAGTTCGTTTTTAGTTTTCAGCGCCACATAGCCTGCGGTGCAAAGGTTGCCCTTGTCTATTTGGTACGGCCCCTTGCCATAGTCCACCTCCTGCACCGCTTCAGGAATAATAAAATGCGCATCGGCAAAACCCTGCCCGTGCGCGTGCGATACCATGTTTACCGGCATATTGTCCACGGTTATATTTATATCAGTACCATGGTCACAATCAAAGCCCCGCAAAAATATCTGCTCCGCCTTGCCACCGCCCTGGTGCTGCGCTATAAACAAACCCGGCACCAGCCTCAGCAGATCCTGGGTGTTATTAACAGGACGCAATTTCAGGTCAATGCCACTAATGCTGCTGAGGTTGAGCGCCTTGCCGGCATTTACTGAAACGGAGGCCATTTGTATGGCCGCGCCGCTCATATACCAGCTTGCTTCGGTGGTAACGCCGTCTTCTATCTTCAGCTCATCTTCAATATTCTCATAGCCCAGGTGGCTGAGTACTATTTTATGGTTGCCTGCCGCTATGCCCCTCAGGAAAAATTTGCCGAATGCGTCTGTCACCGCGCTTTGATCAATTGATTTGATGTAGATGCTCACGCCTTCAAGGGGTTTCCGGGTGTTGCCGTCATAAACAACAGCCCGGAGGCTGCCTTTATGGGCGTATAATGTTGCCGGCACCGCCAGCACTATAAAATATAAAATTATCTTCTGTACAATTGGTTTCATTGGAGGAGGTTTAAAAAATGAGTTGAGGGAATACCATGGCGTTCTCATCCGCTTCCACCAAGGGAAGACGATAGATGAAGCCAGGGCTGTGCATACACATGCACGCCTTGCCACGCTTGTGGCGCAGCCGGTTGCTCATTGAGGTTGTTCAATGGGCAGGCACTCAGATTTTAAACTTTGGGAGGTTGGTAACGGGTTATAGGTTCATACAGTGCTGCGATTGCCGAACGGCCGGAATGGTGAATAAGCCGAGGCGCAAACAGGCGCAGCTGAACACCCTGCACGGGTAAGATGAACAGGTCATCAGCAATCATACTTTTATACACGGGGGCGTGCTTTTCTTTCTCACTGCCTGCATTGCTTTGCAGTACCTCGTAGTGTAGGTGGAACTTGCCGTGCTCTTCATGTACGGTGGCTATGTGCCTGCTTTCCCACATGGCATGTGCTGCGGCATCGGCTATCACCGGCATCACCGGCTTTACCAGCACCAAGGCATATGCCAGTATCAGCAGCCAGGCTATCTTAACCGTCATTACGCTTTTCAGCTCCCGCATAAAGCCACCGGCACACTCCTTAAAAGAAGGGGCCGGGGTTTTACAATATGGTGCTGAAGCAAGATGGCTCATTTTATACTACACGTGATTTAAGACTTATTGTTCACTACAGCTGGCTTTACCTGGCTTATCAATCGCTGGTCTATAAGCGGGTTTACAGCGAGTGCTTTGTTCATCAGTTCACTGCCTTTATCAGGCACTCCTGCGGCCGTATATATTGCGCCTGCCTTGTACAGGGTATTGGCGTTGGCGGTATTGGTAGCCAGCATTTTATCAGCGTGTGTGCGGGCATTGGCGTAGTCACCCTTCAAATAATATATCCAGGCGGCCAGCTCATTGGCGTCAATATTTGAGGGGCGCATCTCCAGGTCAGTCTTTGCAAATTTCAGTGCCTCGTCCAGCTTGCCGGCGTTCATATATGCGGTTGCCATTTCTCTGCTTGCGTTATGTTTTGCATTTGCATTATTCTCTTCGCTCTTTTGTCCCTGTTCCAGCAGGCGTATTACCTCTTCTCTTGTTTCTTTAGCTTTTGCAACATCGCCTTTCAGCTCATAAAGATCCGCAAGCAGGGCCACGAACGCCACATCGCTCAGGATAGTTATCGCATTCCTGGTTTGCGTTATGGCGGCGTCATAGTTTTTCCTTGCTTTCTCCACCCTGGCCATGCCTATCACCGCAAAAGGATAAGAGGGGCGGTAAACGAGCGAGGTACGGTAAATGACTGAAGCGCTGTCCACGTTACCCTTAGCCAGGTACAGATCGCCGAGTGTTGTGCGGGCCCATTCCGTATTTTCAGACCCGGGTACACCCGCGTCCACGGCCATTTTCATGGCTTCAATAGCACCGTCGTTTTGCCCGTATATCTGGCGGAGATAAGACGCGCGGGAGTAAGAGCGCAGGTCAGGCCTTATAGCCATCATTTTGTCGCAGTCCTTTACCGCCTCATCATAGTTGCCCATCTCTACGTTCGCATCTACCAGTGCACCGTAAATGGCCGCATTGTAGTTATTGATAGCAACTCCCTGTTGTGCGGTTTCAAGTGCCTGTTTAAACTGGTGCAGGTTAAGCAGTACTGCTGATTTTACGCTCAGTGCCTGAAATTCAAGGTCTTTATTGGCTGTTTTGCTTTCTGTTACTTTACTCAGCATTTTTAAGGCGGCGTTGCTGTAGTAGCTGTTATCGCCGGTAATGCGTCCTTCAGTTATGTATACTGATGAAAGGTTAATGTATTGCTGCAGGTCTTCAGGATTTTTCTTCAGGCCCTCTATAGCCTTGTTATACGCCTCCTTTATACTGGTCTCTTCCTCTTTTGTCCCTGTCGCTTTTTTACGCTCCAGCAATGCGGGAAATTCCTCTTCCTTCTGTTTGCAGGATGTAAGGCCCGTAGTGCACCCGATAGCCACGGCTATCAATAAAATAAGTAAATATCTTGCTTTCATGTCTTGTTTTTAGCAGTGTGTTAATGCCTGGCCTGAAGATAATCCTTTTAAAATACTGGCAGGTAGGGCTTCAATTATAAGAGGCCGGAAAAATCCGGCCTCTTATTGCATTATATCTCAGTGACCGTATTAGTGGGCAACCACTATTTTAGCAGTCTGCTGTATTTCATTGTTAGCAATCAGGTTCACGATATAGTTACCCGTTGGCAATGCTGAAGCATCCCACTGAGCGGTATAGTCGCCGGCACCTCTGCCGCCCTCATTGATCATTTTTACCACACCACCCGTCATATCCGTAATCTGGATATTGATGTTGGCGCTAACTGTTAGTTTGTAACGGAAGTTAACCGCTGAAGCTACCGGGTTAGGGAACACTGACATAACAGCCATAGGAGTATTTAATGGCAGCTGCTGCGTGTTTACACCCAGGGTAGGGCCTGTATATTGTGCGCCTGTAAAGCCTCTCCACGGATCCTGTAAATAGGGGAAGCAACCTTTAAACGTAGTGTCATTCTTAGTAACACCTGCATTGAAAGATAATACGCTCACCAGGTTAGCCGTTACAGGGCTGCCTGAGCCCGTGTAGTCATCATACCACAAACCAATGGCAGCTAACACAACACCTGATACTGCCTGCAACTCAATGGTAGTTACATCATCTTCAAGCCTGCGGCCGTTAGGGAAGCCATCCATGTTAGGAATAAACTGTAACGCGGCGGTTCTGTTGTAATTAGTGTCAGTTAAACCAAGCACTGCTGCCTGTACCAACCCAAGTGAACTGAAAGCGGCACTGTTACGAGGCGTAGGCGGAACTGCCATGTTTAACCTGATCATATCTGTTTTGGTAGGCATAAAGTTGTTGATAAACGGCTTGCCGTTAGCAAGCGGGTTACCACCCTTACCTGTAGCCAGTTGATAAGGAGCCAGGTTAGGCACACCGGTAAGGAAGATAGGGAGAAGATCTACCGAACGTGGGCTCATGGAATCTGGGAGCAATAAAGTACCAAATAGTGCATCATCTAATGCGGTACCTGCAACTGCTGCACTACCTTTCAAAGGATACAAACCTTTTTTCGTGTTACGGAAATCGTAAGTACCTAAAGAAGCCGTCTGTATACGTAGTGGGGCAAGACCTGGTACTGCGCCACCGAATGCTGAAGCATCCATGTATAGAGCCAGTTCAGGATTGTTGAAGTACTTGGCGTAGTTGATGTCATCAGTGTAAGGGTTCGCGCCATTCCACCTGTCTTTAGCGCCTATAGGTATTATTACCTCGTTAGTAAGCGGCATACCTATGCGGGAGATTTGCACCCATGAACCGGATGTAGATGGATCAGCGCCTACGGTGCTGAGGGTAGTTATTGTGTGCCTGCTGGCTGATGCCCAAACACCTATAATAAAGTTAGGGTCAAGAATGCTGGTGGCTGAAGTAGTAGACAAACCTGTTGCCTGCAAAGTAGAAATAGGTACTTCGATAGCTATAGTATGGCAATTGAATTTCGCCAGAGCATCACGGCCAACGCTGCGGAAACCGCCAACATCAAAAGCACCACCCAGGTCAACGAAGAACGGATCATCAACGGGGCCGCAGAATAATTTCTCACCTGTAGTGGCCGTTGTAACAGCTGACATCATCAGGTCATCATAACCTGCTGTGTGGTTCAAACCAACCGGACCATCAATAGAGCGTGGCCCTATGTTAGCCGGGGGTACTGTACCGCCCGTTTTAATTGCTGTAAAGCTGCTGCCGCCATTAACGCTGCGCTCACACATATATACCGTCTTTTGATTTTCCTTACCCAACCTTATATTGAAGAAAGTTGAAGAATCTTCATTTCTTTGAGTGAAGGTAAAACGATAAATAATATCATCACCAGTCGTGGTGGTTTTGTTTTTGATGTGTATTTCGTAGCGTATATTCTGCCCGAAAGAATACCAGTTTGGCCCGCCCGCAGGATGTTCAAAAGGTATGTAATTGGCAATAATTACCACCTTATTGGTGTCGCATGGGCTTCTGAATACATAAAGGTCAGTATTGTCTGCCTGCCCGTCGAAAGCTATTAGCGGCGCCTCCCTGTGAGACGAGGCAACGGCCTGAATTTGTGGGAGCAACGTTATCAGCGCCGCCGTACACAGTTTGTTTAAAATATTTCTCATGATTAAGTTTTTTTGAATTGTTTGTTGTTGAAAATGGATGCGGCTTAGAACCTCGCCTGGTAAGAATAATCGTATCCTCTCCATGGCTGCTGCACATAAGGGAATCCGTTCTGGAACGTTGTATCGTTTTTAGTGATACCGCCATTGAATGTTAATACATTTAATAACTGAGGCGTAACAGGTGATCCTGTACCACGATAATCGTTATACCACAATCCTATTGCAGCGAGGGCTACGCCACCTACTGCCTGCAGCTCAATGGTAACTACATCATCTTCAAGCCTGCGGCCATTAGGGAAGCCATCCATATTCGGGATAAACATCATTGTTGTATCAGTATTGTAAGGCGCAACCGTGAGACCTAAAACCGCTGCATTCACTATACCTAAAGAACTGAAATTAGGGTCAGTACGTGATGTGGTAGGTACTGCCATATTCAGGCGGAGCATATCACCAAGTGTAGGCAGAAAGTTATTAATGAATGGTTTGCCTACAGATAGCGGTGAGTTGGCGGGTTTGCCGGTCGCTAACTGGTAAGGAGCCAGGTTAGGTACACCTGTATAGAAGATAGGTAATATATCCACAGCACGAGGGCTCATGGAGTCAGGTAACAATACACCGCCAAAAGCTGATTCGGCTAAAGCTGTTCCTGCAACGAAGGCAGTACCTTTCAGGCCGTAAAGCCCTTTGCGCGTATTCCTGAAATCAAACATACCTAAAGACGCTGATTGCACCCTCAAAGCGTTTAAAGCAGGCACTGCACCACCGAAAGCGGACGCATCCATATATAATGCGAGTTCAGGATTGCTGAAATACTTAGCGAACTGAACATCGTTTGCAGGGTTGGCAGAATTCCACTTGTCCTTCATACCAATAGGTATAATTACTTCATTGGTCAGTGGCATACCAAGTCGGGATACCTGTATCCAACTGCCTGAATATGCCGCGGAGTCACTGGCTAAAGTTTTGATTTGCTGGCGGCTGGCTGATGCCCAAACCCCAATTACGAAATTAGGATCAAGTATGTTTACAGCTGAAGAAACGCTTAAACCACTTTTCTGCAACATGCTTATAGGTATTTTCATAGCTATAGTGTGGCAGTTGAAACGGGCTAACGCATCTTTAGGCGCATTGGCTGTACTAAGGCCACCCGGGCGGACATTACCCAGATCAAAAATGCCTGCAAGATCAGCAAAGAAAGGATCGTCAACAGGGCCGCAGAAAATACTTTCACCTGATGAAGGTGTCTGAATTGCTGAAGTCATCAGGCTCATATAGCTCGATGCACCCAGACCGACTGTAGTGTTCTGGATAGAACGCGGGCCAATGTTGTTGGGTGGTACTACACCTGTATTCACAACGGTTGACCAAGAAGCACCGCCGTCAGTGCTCTTTTCGCACTTGTAGGTGGTTTTCAGGTTTTGCTGGCCCAAACGGATGTTAAAGAACGTTGTCGTGTCCTGGTTAACCTGGGAGAAGGTGAAGCGATAAGTAATATCATCACCTGTTGTCGTCGTTTTGTTTTTAATGTGGATTTCATATCTCACATTTTTACCAAAACTGTAATAGTTCGGGCCGCCTTCCGGTGACTCAAAAGGAATGTAGTTGGCAATAATGGTAACCGTATTTGGGTTATCAGGGCTCCTGAATACATACAGGTCAGTATTATCAGCCTGTGGGTCACGGGAGATTAGCGGCGCTTCCCTGTGGCTTGACGCCCGGGCTGTGAGCCCAAGTGACATAACACCAAGAAAAACAGGCAAAATCCCCATTTTTCTCAATAAGTAGTTTTTTGTTCGCATGGTAATGGTTTTTTTAATAGTTAACAGATCATTTTAAATAATTGTGCCCTACCGGTACATTATCACATACGCAGGGCAGGCAATGTTGGTTTTTTATCAAATCGAAAACCGGACATTTATTTTAAACTCACGATTATCCTATTTCAGACCGAAATAAAAAACGCTGAAATATAATAAATATTTACTGGTTTACAGACTAATATAACTGAAGAACGTTGTAAATAAGTATAAAGTCAACTTTAATGTACTTAGTATGATGCCAGTCGAATCTGCCACCATTAAATTTATAAAAAATAATGAAACCAGTATACAAAGTGTGACTTACAGATAAAATTTCGCTTGATAAGTTAAAATCAGCCTATTTTAGGTTTACAATTTTGGGGAAAAAAATACACAAGGGAAATAAGCCTGCGGAAGGGGGGATTGGGGCATAAAAGAAACCCCCGGCACTTATGGCCGGGGGTATCTTTCACAAACAATAAAGAGCTAAACCGCACGCTCTCTTTGGCGGAATGCGACTTTGGAAATAACGACAAACAATACCGGGACGACAAAAATAGCCAGTGAAGTGGCAGCCACCATACCGCCCAGCACTGTAAACCCGATGGTGCGCCGTGCCACTGCACCCGCGCCTTCAGCGAGCACCAGCGGCAGCACGCCGAGTATAAACGCAAGGGAAGTCATAATAATAGGTCTCAGCCGCAGCCGC
Organism: Taibaiella sp.; assembly: GCA_014377675.1. Lineage (GTDB taxonomy): Bacteria > Bacteroidota > Bacteroidia > Chitinophagales > Chitinophagaceae > Flavipsychrobacter. Next base: position 23,598 of record JACMPD010000177.1, on the reverse strand, counting down.
ACCGCTTCCAGTGTGGCCTTCACAATATCTTCCCCGCTATCCACCCGCTCTTTCGCGAACTCTACTATAAGTATGGCGTTTTTGGCGCAGAGCCCTATGAGGGTTATCAACCCGATCTGAGCGTATATATTATTGGTAAGTGATGGCACCATAGTGAGTGTGAGTATGGCCCCGAACGCGCCCAGCGGCACCGAGAGCAATACAGAAAAGGGTATAGACCAGCTTTCGTAAAGGGCCGCAAGGAACAGGAATACAAAAACAATAGACAACATAAATATATACGTTGAAGCCGAACCGGCATGTTCCTCCTCATAGCTGAGCCCTGAAAACTCATAGCCATAGCCCTGCGGCAGTGTACGTGCGGCTATAGCCTTCAGCGCCTCTATGGCCTGCCCGCTGCTGTAGCCGGTTTTTGGGGAACCATTTACCTCAGCTGACCTGAAGATATTGAAATGAGATATAAGCGGTGCAGTCTCCGTTGGCGAATAAGTGACCAGGGTGCTCAGCGGCAGCATTTGCCCGGCCTGGTTGCGCACATAGTACTTGTCCATATCCGTTATTATAGTCCTGAAGTTGGTGTCGGCCTGCACCACCACGTGGAAGTTGCGGCCGTACAGGCTTATATCGTTCACGTAGTAGCTACCCATAAACGTTTGTATAGCACCAAAAACATCAGATATGGCCACACCCATTTTCTTGCATTTCTCCCGGTCCACGGTTACATTGTAGCCCGGAGTATGCGCGCCATAAAAGCTGAATGCGTTCCCGGTCACGGGGTCTTTGTTTACTTCGGCTACAAAGTTCTTCACTACTTTTTCAAAAGCCCGCACATCATCAGCCGTCTGCCTTTGCTGTATCTGTATACTGAAACCGGCGGTCTGGCCCAGACCCGGTATAGGCGGCGGCGAAATCACCACCACATTGGCCTGCTTTATGCCGGCTTCGGCTATGCGGCGGCGCAGCTCATCTAATATCCCAGGGACCTGCTCAGCCGCCTTTGTGCGCTCATCCCACGGTTTCAGCTGGCAGAAGATGCTGCCGCTGTTTGATTTGGTGGAGAAGGTAACCACATTAAGCCCGCCAAGGGCGGCGAAGTGGCCAACACCGGGCGTACCTTGTACCACATCCATAACTTTATGCAATACCTCAAGCGAACGGGTGGTGGAAGCGGCCTCAGCCAGCTCATAGGTAATGAATATACGCCCTTCATCTTCGGTAGGTATAAAGCCGGAAGGCTTACTTTTAAACAGCAGGAAGGTACCAAAACCCACACAAACCAACAGGATCAAAACCAGTTTTGATGCCTTTATACTCCGCTGCACGCCATTGGTATACTTATGCGCGAACCCTTCAAACCAGTTATTAAATTTATAAAACAGCTTGTTAAGGCCGCGCGCCTGCGCGTTCACCTCGCTTTTCCTCAGCAGCAGGGTACAGAGCGCCGGTGTAAGCGACAAAGCGATAAAAGCCGAAAGTAACACGGAGATAGCAATGGTAACCGCGAACTGCTGGTAGAGCCTACCTACTATACCGGGTATAAAGGCCACAGGTACAAACACAGCCGCGAGTATAAGTGCTATCGCCACCACCGGGCCTGAAATATCCTTCATGGCGGCTATGGTCGCCTCCCGGGCGCTCATTTCTTTTTCATCAATATAGTGTTGCACCGCCTCTACCACCACAATGGCGTCATCAACCACTATACCAATAGCCAGCACAAAGCCGAACATAGTAAGAGTATTGATGGTGAAGCCAAGCGGGATAAAGAAGATAAACGTACCTACTATTGAAACCGGTATAGCCAGGAGCGGGATAAGCGTGGCCCGCCAGTTTTGCAGGAAAAGGAACACCACTATGGCTACCAGGCCAAGAGCCTCCAGCAGTGTCAGCAGCACCTCATGCAGCGATACCTTTACTACCGTAACCGATTCAAAAGGGACACTGTAGGCTATCCCAGCCGGGAAGGAGGGTCTCAGCTCTTCCATCTTTTCATAAACACCCTGCGCCGTTTGAAGTGCATTGCTGCCCGGCGCCTGGTACACCAGCAGGTAAGAGGCACGCTTGCCGTCAACAAACGAATTGCTGGCGTAGGCAAACTTACCCAGCTCAACGCGCGCCACATCTTTTAGGTACACCACCTGCCCCTGGCCGGGCTGTGTTTTAATAATTATATTTTCAAAATCGCTTACCTTATTAATGCGCCCGTTTACCAGCAGGCTGTACTCAAATACCTGGGTGCTCTGCTGCGGCGGTGCCCCTACCGAACCGGCAGCCACCTGCACGTTCTGCTCGCTGAGCGCGGCGGTAACATCGCCGGCGGCTATGCCATAGGCCGCCAGTTTATCGGGGTTAAGCCATACACGCATACTAAAGTCATCAGTCCGCGTTACTATGTCCCCTACCCCTTTCACGCGCAGCAGTGCGTCCCGCACAAATATATTGGTGTAGTTATCTACAAAAGTCACATCATGGCTGGCCTGTGGGGCATACACGGCCACCAGCATCAGTATGCTCGGGTTGCGCTTCTTCACAGTAAGGCCGAGCCGCTTTACCACATCAGGCAGCTGCGGAGTGGCTATGCTCACCCTGTTCTGCACATCAACTGCCGCCACATCTACATTGGTGCCTACGTTAAAGACCACATTAATAGACATGGCTCCGTTGGCTGTGCTGTTGCTTTGCAGGTACTGCATATTGGGTGTACCGTTTATCTGGGCCTCAACAGGCGTCACCATGGTCTGCTCTACCGTAAGGGCATCTGCGCCGGTAAACTGCCCTGTTACCTGCACGGTAGGCGGGGTTATTTCAGGGTATTGCCCCACCGGCAGCACCCTTATGCAAATAGCCCCCACCAGCAGCAGCACCAGGGAAATGACTATAGCTGTTACGGGCCGTTTTATAAATACATCTGCAATCATAATAATTTGTTTTGTATGGTGTTAGTGCGGCTTTCCCCCATCATTGTTTTTGCTTACTATTTAGCGGGCGGCGCTTCCTGTATTTTTATAAGGGCGCCGTCGCGCATTTTCTGCACGCCGTCGGCTATCACCGCGTCACCTGCTTCAATGCCGGTTTTTACAATTATCTTATCCGCCACCACAGCGCCTAATACCACTTTACGCTGCAGAGCGTGCATGGCAGAAACTCCTTTGTTCTTTGCCGTGGTGTCAGCGGGGTTATCAATAACTGTGTCTTTGGCTATGTATACAAAAAATTCGCCCATCTGCTCCACCACCGCCTTGCCTGGCACAAGCAGCTGCGGGCCTGCGTGCTGGTTGCGCACCCTTACTTTGCAGCTCATACCGGGGTACAGCATTTTACCGGGGTTCGGGAACTGCAGCCTTACCGTTATGCTGCCTGTCTGCGCGTTCACGCTCCGGTCTATAAGGGTTATACGCCCGGGGTATGGGTACACGCTGTTATCAGGCAGCAATAGGGTAAACAGGCTGTCACCTGCAGCGGCTTTCTGTTCCCTCAGCGCCGCGAAGCGCGGTATCTGCTTCTCATTTATCACAAAGTCAACCGCAACAGGGTCTATGGTTGATATGGTATTCAATATAGTTTGCCCCGTACTTACTGATGTGCCCACCTTCACCTGAGATATACCCGTTACACCGTCAAATGGCGCCCGCACTATGGAATAGTTGAGGCTTGTCTGCGATTTTACAATATCCTGTTTGGCGGCTTTTAGCAGGTTTTTGGCGTTTTCAAGGGTCGTGAGGGCGTGGTCAAGGGTCTGCTTCGCTACTGCTTCATGCTCATTAAGGTATATGTACCGGTCAGCGTCTTTCTGTGCTTGTGCCAGGTTGGCTGCCGCTACCTGCACACCCGCTTCCGCCTGCCCCAGGCCGGCCTGGTAGCGGGTTCTGTCTATTTCATACAGCTTTTGTCCCTTTTTCACCGCTTCGCCTTCTTTAAAAAACATAGCGGTTATATATCCTTCCGCCTGCGGGCGAAGCTCCACCTGCTGCAGGGCCACCAGTGTGCCGGGGTACTGGTCATAGTAAAGCGCCTCTTCCCGCTGGGCCGTGTACAGGTTTACCGGTACCGGCAAGGTGGCCGGGTTAGGGGGTACGGGCTTTTTATCGCCGCAACCCACCGATAAAAAGGAGCTTAATGTAACTACAGTTAACCTGGCAATTATATTGTTCATATTACTTGCTTTGCGCAGGCAACGCCCGCATACCTATTATTATTACACCGCTTTATCAGGGCGGCATTATTCATCTATGTCTACATTTCCTATGGCCTTGTCCAGGTCAGTCTTGCTTTGCAGCGTCTGGAACAGGGAGTTCTGGTAATTTATTTCTGATGTCTGCAAGTCTGCCTCGGCTATTATCACATCAAGATATGCCTTTACGCCTTCGGCATATTGCAGCTTTACTACATTGTAAACCTCCCTCGCCAGCGCGGCGTTTTCAGCCTGGGTCGCCAGGTAGTAGTAGTTGCTTTTATAAGCTGCCAGTGCCTTCTTATACTCCGCGTATATGGTCAGCTCCAGGTTTACCTCATCCCAGTCCATGCGCTCTTCCTGCAGTTCGGCCTTGCGCACATTGGCTGTGCGCCTAAAGCCAGTGAATATCGGGATATTAAAAGACAACCCGTAGAAGGAGTTTGGGTATCCCTTGCTATACAGGTCAGCGTAGTTATTGTTTAGAAAAGGGTAGTTATAGGTATAAAAAGCGGAAAGCGTGGGCAAAAAACCCAGCTTGTAATAGCGGGTGCTCTGCCGCTGTATGCGCCTTACCAGCTGCAGCTGCCGGTACTCCACCCGCCGTTCTACCCGTAGCGGCCCAAGGGTATCAGCTACTATATCGCGCATCATCTGCGCGGTACCATAACTGACTGTAAAATTATGCTCCTGCGGGCTGCCCATCAGCAGCTTCAGGGTAGCGGTTTTAGCGGCCACATCTTCAGTCGCGGTTTTCAACTGCGACATGGAGTTATTTAGCGCTATCGTAGCCTGCTTGTAGTCCACCTTATCAGCTATACCGCTCACGAACCTGTGGTAAGCGTCGCTTTGGTTTTTCCTCAGCCGTGCGGTATCTTCCCGGTACACACCGGCCCGCTCCGCAGAAAGCAGCACATCATAAAAAGCCTTGCTCACAGCCACCACCAGGTTAATGAGGGCGGCGTTGGTGTTTTCTTTTGATGCCTGTATATAAAGCGAGGCAGTACGGTTAGCCAGCAGTGTTTCATTGCTGAAGATGCTCTGTGTAACCGCTACCTGGGGAGAGGAGGTATTGATAACCCCTGTCTGTATTGGCGTAAGCGTACCATTAACCGGAAAGAAAGTTGTGGGCAGCTGCAGGTAGTGTTGGTAGTTAGCGGATGCGTTCACCTGCGGCAGCCAGCTGGAAACGGCTATCGCTTTATTAGCCTTCGCAATGCGTTCATCAACCCCAGCCTGCCGCAATGCGGGCTGATAGCGTACTGCATAAGCTATACACTGCCGCAGCGTGAACCGGGACATACCCCCGGTATTGGCCGTGTCGTTTGCTATTGCCGAGCCAACCACCGTTCTTTCCTGCGAAAAACCTGCCTGAATACCGGAAAATATATATACTAAAAAAATAAAAAACGTATAGCGCATATCCTGTGCAGGCGATTTGAAAACAAATTACTTCTTATATAATCATCAAAAAAGAGCCACTGCCGCCAATTTACATTACAATAATTATTCCGCGCACATTAGCGGCCGGGGCAAATCTCCTTGTATATTATGCGCAGGCAAAAATACCGGTAACCTGACAATGAATGTATATACCACTATTGTTTTTTTCTGATAACATATACAACAGATTGCATGAATGTCTATTGCATGATATGACAACGATGTAAAAAATAAAATTTTTTTACGTAAAGAAAAGCCGCCCCTTACACCCGCCCGGCGGGCCTAAAAATACTGAACCCCCGTTACGTATATCTGCCGTAATTTTGCACCATCGTTTACAGGTTATATATTTGAGTTACCAGATGCTACGTATCGCCGTTCTATGCCTAATTATTTGCGCCGCACTCAGCGGCTGCTTGTCTTACCCCGCGCCATACTACCAGAAGCAGGAACCCATACCCAAAAACGCCTGGAACTACAATTTCAGGCCACTGTTTAAGTTTGAGATCACCGACAGCGCCTCCCGCTACCAACCCTATTTTATAGTACAGCATACCCAGGCATACCCTTATAACAATCTGTGGATGTGGATATATATTAAAACACCGGGGGACAGCATTATAAAAAAAGAACGGGTGAATATAACACTGGCTGCTCCCAACGGACAGTGGCTCGGCAGGGGCCTGGGCGCCATTTATGAAGAGCGTGTGGCCGTTGACCTCGGTGACTCGGTGAGGTTTAACCGGAACGGACTTTATGAAATAGCCCTGGAACAAAACATGCGCGTGAATCCCCTGCCTGAAGTATTGCATATCGGTTTCAGGCTGGAGAAAGCCGCGCTCAGATAACCCCTCACTCTTATCTATTATGAAGTTCTTTACTTCCATTCACCTGCTGCTGCTCGCCTACATCGTGGTCTTCCTCGTTTTTTGGGAGCTGAGCCTGCAGAAACAAAGCGGCAGAATATATTCACAGGAAGTAATAACGCTAAAAAGCCAGGTGGACAGTGCCGCCAACCCCGCCGAATACAACACCAAAGTAAGTGAGCTGGAAGAAAACCTCCACCGCCGCACTATGCAGTACGTAGCGGAGGGCAGCAGCTTTCTGATAGTGGTTATTATTGGTGCTTTTGTGGTGTACACTTCTTTCCGCAGGCGCATCACGCTTTCCCGCCAGCAAAATAACTTCATGCTTTCGGTAACCCATGAGCTCAAGTCCCCCATCGCTGCCATGAAACTGAACCTGCAGACACTGGAACGGCATAAGCTGGATGAAGACAAGAAAGCCATGCTGCTTGACCGCTCCATTAAAGAGTCTAACAGGCTTAACGACCTTTGCAATAACATATTGTTCGCATCAAGCATTGAAGGCGGGCAGTACAAAGCGGCCATAGAAAAATTTGATCTCGCTGAAATGGCCGAGGAAGCCCTTGTAGAATATGGCGCGCGCTACCCTATGCGCTTTGAGGAAGACATTAGCGCCAGCTGCCGCATAACCGGCGACAAGGTAATGCTGCGCATAGCACTCAACAACCTGCTTGAAAACGCCATCAAGTACACCCCGGCTGACCAGCCCGTAACGGTTTCATTGATTAAAACCGCCACCAGTGCCATCCTCAGCGTTGCGGACCGCGGCAAAGGCATTCCGGATAAGGAAAAGAAAAACATCTTCAGGAAGTTTTACAGGGTAGGCAATGAAGAAAGCCGCGACGCCCAGGGCACCGGCCTTGGCCTATACCTGACCGCCAAAGTAATAGCCCGCCACAAAGGAAAAATAATCATTAAAGACAACAGCCCATCGGGAGCTGTATTTGAGATATGCCTGCCGTTGTAGCAAAAGATGATACATGGCTGCGGTACAGCTGAGAAAAAGAGGGGCGCGGCCACGGGCGTAATAACGAATATATTTGTACTTTCACGTTTTGATATAGCAGCCTATGATACCCATTACCCATGCACCCCACATCTGGTCAATTACTGATTTTTATACTCCGGGCGAATGCGCGGCTTTCATTGAGCGAAGCGAGACAATAGGGTACAGCGAAGCAGGTATTGTAGCGGAGCGTGGGGCAAACGCAGGCAAGGTGGTGAGAAACAACAGCCGCCTCCTATTTACTGATGAACTTCTTGCAGCGCAATTATGGGAAAAAATAAAAGCCTATGTGCAGCCACATGGCTCCCGCCAGCCTGTGGGGCTCAATGAATTATTCCGGTTTTATAAATACGGGCCGGGTCAGTCCTTTAAAAAACATACGGATCAGAGTTTTGTAAGAAATGAACAAGAAGCGAGCTTTTACACATTGCTGATATACCTCAATGACGACTTCACCGGTGGCGATACCAGATTTGACGACGTGGTAATTAAACCGGCGCTGGGCTCTGCGCTCATCTTTCTACACAGCCTTGAACATGCGGGTTCCACGGTAAAAAAGGGCGTAAAGTATGTTTTGAGAACCGATATTATGTTCCGACTAAAATAGTTACACCCTTTTAACCCGTAATTTACGCTTAACTTTTAGATTATTAAACGTCAATCAGCCTGCGGTAATGCCCATGAAGAGAACCCGAAAAATAACCATTAAAGACAACAGCCCATCGGGCGCTGTATTTGAGATATGCCTGCCGTTGTAGCAAACTCCGCTTCAACACCTTATAGTAGCACGATATTTGTTGGCTTGGATAAGAAGTAGTTTTTGGTGCTTATGAAATGGTGGATACCTGCCCTGTTGGTTTGCTTAACCCTGTTCGCTAACAAGGGAATGGGGCAGGAAATGACCAAAGACGAAATGGGCGGAAAGCAAAGGCGCACACTTGATTCACTCCACTTTACCCAAAATAAATTCATCAACAATATCTTCAGGCAGGCCATTAATTCGGTAAAAAAAACGCCGGATGCCGGAGAAGATGAAAGCTACCTGGAAGCAAAGAGTGAAGAACCATACATGCGCTACCAGGGCAAAATTATAAGACACATTTTTATCAATACCTTCAACTTCAACCGCTCGTTTACTGATACTACTTACCGCGATAAAAGTTTCGCCACAAAATTTGCGATGCATTTTCACCGGGTAACACGCACCTTCGTAGTGCGTGATAACCTGTTCATTAAAGAAAATACCCCGCTGAACGCCTACAAACTGGCCGACAATGAGCGCTTCCTCCGCACGCTGGAATACCTGCAGGATGCGAGGATAATAGTGCTGACCATTGATAATATCTATGATTCGGTTGATATAATAGTATACACCAAAGATCTGTTCAGCATAGCGGGAGGCGCGTCTTCGCAGCTGCTGAACCACGTAACTACAAACCTTTATGAAACCAACCTCGCGGGCATGGGGCAGCGGCTGGAAATAAACACCCTTTATGACTACAACCGCGGCCCGGCCTGGGGCTATGGCGCCCTGTACCGCAAAAACAATGTCGCCCACTCGTTTACTGACGCTACCATTGCCTACAGCACCATTAACGGAAATCCTTTCACCAGGGAAGAGGAAACGTCATCATTCATCAACCTGAACCGCAGGCTGGTCTCGCCCTACTCAAGGGTGGCAGGAGCATTGACCGTAAGCCAGAACGAAGCCTACAATGTGTACCGGGTACCCGACGCTTTCTTCTACAAATACAGGTACAACCTGTTTGACGCCTGGGCGGGCTACAGTATAGGTATAAAGCAACTCACCGCCACCAATAACACCATAAGAGACCGGCGCTTCCTCGCCTTCCGGTTCACTGACAGGAATTTCACGGCTACGCCCGGCCAGGTGGGGCTGGCGTTTGACCCCGTGTTTAATGACACCAGGTCAGTACTGGGGCAGTTTACCTTTTTCAGGCAGGACTATATTAAAACCCAGTACGTATATGGTTTCGGGACAACCGAAGACATACCCTATGGCTACAATATATCCATTACCGGCGGCTGGCACAAACAAATAGGGCTGGAACGGCCCTACGCGGGTTTCAGCCTTACCGACTACATAGTTACACCCGCTAAAGACTACATACAGTTGTTTCTAAGGGCCGGAGGCTTCAGGCACAAGAACCAGCTACAAGATGCCAGCTTCCTGGCTGGCGCAACGGCCTTTAGCCGGGTGCTCTTCTGGAACAAAGTGAAGATACGCAACTTCGCCCGTGCGAGCTACACCCAGTTGTTTGACCGGGTTACCTATCCGCAGCTACGGATAGACAATTACTTTGGCATCAGGGGTTTTCTGTCTGACAGCGCCTACGGCACCAAGCGAATAAGCCTGCAACTGGAAACAGAGTTCTTCCTGGAGCGGCCGCTGCTGGGCTTCCGCTTCGCGCCTTTTACCTATGCCGATTTTACGGTAATAACTCCTGAAAATAAGCCTTTCGGCAATTCAAGCCTGTACACCAGCCTGGGCGGCGGGGTGCGTGCCCGTAACCCCAACCTTGTTTTTGAGACCATTGAAGTGCGCGCCTATTTCTTCCCCGTGGCGCCTGACAACATGAGGGGCTTTAAGATAGTAACCACCTCAAACATCCGCTTCCGCTACAACAGTAGCTATGTAACCGCGCCCGATGTGGTGCAGCTCAACGGCGAATAAACGTTTCGCAAACACCCCTGAAACAAAACTGCCGCGCAAAAGCTTTAAGGCTATGTGCGCGGCAGGAATGAACACCATTAATACTTTCAGCGTTTAGTGCGCCTGTGGGGCGTTAGCCGCGTTAGCGTCTTTGGGGGTTACCTCGCCCGCTATAAACAGCGTCATCGTTTGCTGCTGCGCGTCTGAGGTAAGCGTAATTGTTTTGTTTATTTTACCCACCCTGCCCGTTGTGTTGTAGGTAACGTGTATCATACTTGATTTGCCCGGCAATATTGGCTCATGGGGCCATTGTGGCACTGTGCAGCCGCACGAGCCCTTGGCGTTTGCTATCGTTATAGGCTTTTTGCCCACATTTTTAAACTCGAAATCACACTCCGCTACCGGTCCTTCAGGCACCGTACCGTAGTCGTGCGTTTCTTCTTTAAACTTGAAGATTCCAGCGTTTTTATCTAGAGGCAAAGGCACCGGAACCGGCAGTGGCACAGGCTGTGGCAGCGGTGGTGCCCCGGGCGCCTGGGGTGCCTGCGGGGCCTGCAGCGGTGGCGGCGGTGGTGGTGGGTTCTTGCGCTTTGTCTGGCCGGTGGCGGCCGCAACGCTTATAGCGAGGCACAATAATGACATGACTACTTTTCTCATCTTTTTTGCTTTTTTATGAATGTATAAACTGAATTTCCCTTTGGTAATTACTTAATAATGAAATTGCCATAACCCTTATCAATGGTCAGGTTTTGAGTGCCGGTGGTCTTGTTACAGTCGGTATCGAAAATACCCGTCAGCAAATCCCCTTCTTTTTCACCGGTTATATAGTCAAACAGATCCTGCGCCGTAGATGGTTTAGATTCCGAGTTCAGCACTATCGATTCGCCGGTGTTCACGCGGGTTATTCTTATCTCATCAATGCTTGCGTTGCAGTCGTGCGTGTTGTTTATCTTATACTTCAGCTGCCCCGCCTGGTCAGGCTCCAGCGTGCTGCAGGTGGCCACCGCTGAGGGTGCCCCGTTAGCGCACTTTATGGTTTGCAAAATACATATCTGCAGCGGGCAGGTGGTACCATTACAGATAAACTCCTTGGTGTGGTAGTATTCAAACAGCCCGTCCATGCGCTGCCTGTTATAGTGAGGCTGCTGCGGCAGTGGCTTTCTGCTGGTCTGCTGCACCAGGTACACGTTTTTCGCCTTATACTTTTGTGGCTCGCTGTGGCTGGCGGGTGTTGCGGGTATCGTTATTTCCCTTTCCGCTTTTTCTACGGGCTGAGCGGTGGCAATGTTGGCTTTACTGGCCGGCGGAACAGGAGCCGGGGCATTTACAGGGGCGGTAGTAGTTGTTACATTAACCGGCGCGGCCGTGGCCACCAGCAGCTCATTACCGGGCCGCTGAACGGACCACATATATACGCCGCCGCACAGCGCCACCAGCAGCAGACCCGCCGCAATGGCCCATGTTTTTTTGTAAGTGCGTACAGGCGCCGGGTTCAGTTTGCGGGCCAGCCTCGCCCACTCCTCATCGCGGCTGAAAGCGGGCATCAGCTCTACGAGTACCGCGCCCTCCATTTTCTCTTTCAGTGATTTGTCAAAACCCGGTATCATCAGTATTTTATTTTAGCTTCTTTTAGTAATTGATCTTTCAGCATGGCCCGCGCCCTGTGCAACTGCGACTTTGATGTACTTTCTGATATATCAAGTAGCGTGCCTATTTCCCGGTGCGCCATCCCTTCAAACACATACAAGTTAAAAACCGCCCTGTAACCCGCCGGCAACCGCTGCACCATAGCTATTATCTCCCTGGCGGTCAGGTGGCCCAGCACATCATCATCCGGGTCAGCCGGCTCCGGCTGCTCCCCCTCTCTGCGCTGTACAAAAAACGGCTGCCGTTTCCTTAGCTGCGCCAGGCATTGGTTCACCACTATTTTGCTCAACCATGCCCTTACGCTGCCTTGCCCCTGCCACGTAAAACCGCCTATGTGCTTAAAGAAACCCAGAAAACCATCCATCAGTGCCTCTTTTGCGTCTTCCTGGTTAGGTATATACCTCAGGCACAGCAGCATCATACTATCCACATGCCTGTTGTAGAGCGCCCTCTGCGCCGCCGGGTTATGCTCCCGGCAACACTGCACCAGGTACATTTCATCAGCGTTATCTAATAGCTCAGGTTTCAATCAGCCGCGGGGTTTAGGTTGCTCAGCTAAAATTAAAGTCTTTTTACTTACGCTTCGCCACTACTTAAATGCGCCGGGAAGAGAAAGGGTTGCATGAAGGGAAAACTTTTTTTTTGGAGGAGGGGGTGTTGGTGATGGGGTTGACCTGCTGCTGCGGAGAAGTGGTAGGTGCGAGTGGTAGGTGAGTGACATTCACTTCAGTTTTAACCTATAGATTATGGTTTTCATTTATCACTAAATTTTTAAAAAAAGGCTTATGAAAAAAGTATTTTTATTGCTCTTCTGCGCTGGCTTAGGCGGGCAAAGCAAGATTGGTGTAGATTTGTAAAGAATGAGTGGGTTGCTTATAAATAAAAGCCGAAAGTACTGTTACCGGATATGCCATGTCCGGAACTTACCGCACATACTCGCATGCGGGCTATGTACCAAGCACCACCCTGATGCAGACCCCGACTTTATTCAAATTGGTAATCCTGGCATAATAAGTGTTCGCGATGATACGCGTGTTAAAATCAGCCACTATGGGAATATCGGCGACTATGTGCCTTTTTATTTCACGCCTCGTTCTATTATGCAATACAATATTGTTACTGGATATTGGGAGCCCGAAGTGCCAAAACTAAATCGCCAATACTTATTGGTTATTGAGTGTCGTATTGAAGTTCTCGCTGGCCTTGAACGGTTCCTTTTTACTGATGGACAGGCGAATGCGGCGGTAACGACTCATTACAACGACCTTCAGTATATCAGCGCAATTGATTGGCTCAACATCCAACACGGTCACTTTCACAAGTCAGACGGCGATTTTGACAGACCCCGACGCTACCAGGCGGAGTTCCTTGTCCATCATCACGTACCCGTGGAGTCGATTAATGCCCTGTTTGTACATAACGAAAAAGCTGCTACTTTTGTCAAAGAAAAACTGAAAGAGGCTGACAATAAAAACTTAAAAGTTCATGTACAGCCTGAGCTGTATTTTTGACTATAATTTATATGCTACATTTTATCACAGGAGATTTACTGCAATCTAAGGCGCAGGCCTTAGTAAATACTGTGAACACCGTTGGCGTGATGGGAAAGGGTATTGCCTTGCAATTCAAGGAGAACTTTCCTGCCAATAACAAAGCATATATCGATGCATGTAAACTGAAGTCGCTTGCCCCTGGCAAGCTGCTGATGGTTACCGATAAGAGTATCCACTTCGGATTGAAGGAGATTATTAATTTCCCAACGAAAGTACATTGGAAGGCTCCGTCAAAATATGAATATGTGGAAGATGGCCTTAAAGCATTGCGTATACTTATACAGGAGAAAAATATCAGGAGTATTGCCATACCCCCACTTGGATGCGGAAATGGCGGCTTGGATTGGGCTATAGTAAGACCAATGATAGCGCATCATCTTGGAGACCTCGACATTGATGTGCAGGTGTATGAACCTAACACGCACATAAAGCAGCTTTTACAGCAGCAGGAAACAAAAAAAGAGGTAAAACTGACGCCTGCACGCGTGCAGCTAATGTATATTCTTTATGCCTATGAAAGTCTTGGTGAGTATAGTAGCGTGTTTGCGGCCAATAAGCTTGCCTATTTTCTGCAACGAATGGGGCAACCAATGAGACTTCAGTTTAAGCCACATCACTATGGTCCATACGCAATCGGGGTGGAAAAAGTGCTATATGCACTTAATGGTGTTTATTTACGAGGCATAGAGCAGGGACAAGTAGGCCCGTTCGAACCGCTTTATCTTAATTACGGGAAGTGCTCAGAGATAAAACAGTATGTTGAAAAAGAACTGCCTGCCTCCGATAGGGAGCGACTTGCTAAACTGATGAAGCTTTTGCAGGGCTTTGTATCAGACCTTCCGCTTGAAATACTGGCAACTGTTGATTACTTGATGCAGGAAACACCAGGTATATCTTTAGAAGAAATAACCGGTGCCATCGCCCGGTGGAGTAGTCGTAAGAAAAAGCTTTTTAAAGACGAATATATCGCTATTGCCTATCAGCACCTGCAAACTAACAGTCACATGTTCGTAAAATAATCCAGCTACCGCCGTTGAACACTGTCTGTTCTGCACCCACACTAGCCAAACCCTCCCCATTTCGCACCCCACATTGAAGCTATCCCCCATCAGCTACATATAATTAAAATAAGGTACTCCATCTGCGGCTATATTCGCTGAACGCCAAACGCTTCTACGGTCTAAAGCAGGACGCTTACCTAACTATGCACGAAGCTGGCTTCGAAGTGGGGTAATAATTTATTGAAGAATCATTTGCATTTGCTACACTACAAGATTGTCGCAAAAAAAATCAAATTCATTAAGGTGATTTTCAGCATCCTGTTCAAATGAACTGTTTTTTAAACCAAGAAATAACCAATATGACAGTGCATTTACCTTACTTAGGGACGGATGCATTTGAGATAAGTTTATTAACTTTTGTAATTTTTCTTTGGTTACGGAAGGGTTTTTCTTCAATATCTCAATTAAGTATCCATCCCTCATCTTTTCAGCATTCTTTTCCTTACTTACAGTATGAAATTCAATTGTTGCATTAAGTGAGTTAAAAGCATTCATCAATTCTTTTGAAAACGTTACAGCCAATGGATAGTCTTCGTCATTCCCAATGTCAATAATAACATCCTCAACGCCACATTCATCCAGAATTTTTTTCCAGCTAAGTAGTTTTACATAACAATCGTAAAGGGATTCGTTGATATCTTTTCCTGAAACAGGGTATTGAAAAACTGCCATACCGAATGGAGACTCTTTCCCGGCATACCTCCCTTTATTTGCAATTTTACCGTATTCTGATAAGATGGTCAACGGTACCGCAACATTTGACTGTAGTTTTGAAGGATAGAATTTGTTGCCTTCAAGCCGTACATCTATACTAAAGCTGTTCATATGCCTGCCTGTTTATTTATATGAAAATATAGAGAGGCCTGTTTCATAACTTTTGCCAATATCCTTTGGGTTTACCAAAATTATATTGTCGTCATCATCAAGCCAAATATCCGGGTTGTCCGTTTTATCCATAATATTCAATAGCTCTTCTTTAAATTATCTTTTTATCAATGGTTTTATTTCTCTATGGAAAATCTCCTCACTTACGCCCAATAGTTTTGCTAATTCGGACTTTGGTGGCTTCCTCATATAGGCAGTGACAAATTTACCACAATTCAATTCAAATATATGCTATTTCCCTGTAGTATAATTTAGCCGGCATTTTGTTTTACACTGCGAACCCCACCCCAAAGCCTCCCTATTCGTCCCCCACACTGAAACCTCCCCCATCCGCAACATAAAATTAAAATATGTTGCTCCGTTTTGCTGCTCTACTTGCTAAGGGGTAAATGTTTTTTACGGTCTAAAACGTCCAGCTTCCCAATCTTTGGAAAAGGCGTCCTTCGCTTCTACCCCTGGGGAAGAAAAGAAAAACAAGAACACCTAAGCCTCCAGCGTCCACAATTTGTTGGCACAATTCATCAAACTTTCCCTTTAACGCCCTCCCCGCAACCATAAGTAGTGATATTATCACTTCACCCCCTCCACACTATAGCTGGAAATAGCAAATATGCCATAGCCATTGGTTACGTTAGTATATACATTGGCGGGCTCGGCAAAAGGGTCGCCATTGGAATTGCTCGCTGCCCGTAAGGACTTTTCATATCTGAAGCCTGCTTCTGTTACGTGATTGAGCTGAATGAAATAGTAGAAGGTATCACTGCCCACTACAACCGGCTCTGAGAAGTGCGATGGAACGTAAAGCTTCATTTCCTTTTTCTGGCCGTTAAAGAGCAAATCGCGCAGGTAGATGCCATCATTGTCTACACAGGTATTCACATCTACATAGTCGTTGTTCACTGTTTCTATGCTGCCGTCATTTGTGTTCACGCAAAACCGCTCGTAACTCTGGCCCTGGGTATTCAGGAAGGTTTGCGCACGCGCAATTTTGAGCACATAAAAGTCTCCTTCAGTTGCCGGCTCAGTAAAGCTGATAGTAACCATATCCTGAAAATTACCATCCTGGTCTTTCCTTGCGTTCCTGGTAAGCGATGTGGCTGTAACAGCCACAGTTGATACTGCTTTAGTTGTTGCTGATATGCTGGTATAGCCGCTTGCAGCCGCCTTGATTGTATACTCTTTGCCAACTTCAGCAACCACATGCGATGCATACACACCGGCGCTCTCGCGGTATGTCATAGTTTCAGTTAGCACGCCATTGGTGTATAAGTCAACTGTGGCACCGGTTACAGGAAATATCTGTCCGCTGTTGACACCGCCGGTTATGCTCTCAGTGCGGCTTATAGCTGCAAAAAGAGTATCTCCCACATTTATGGTTGCATTCAACACCAGCAGGGGAGTGTGGGGTGGCACGTTCAGCTTAACTGTTTTTTCGCAAGCTGTAAAAAGGAGTAGTGCTGTAGCGGCAATTGTATAAAATACTTTATTGAAACACATAATGAGGCAGATTAAAAGAATGCAAATCAAATTGTAGCATAAAAAGTTTACAGATGGCACCTGCGCGAATGCGCAGACATTGGCTCTCCCTTCGCCCGTTTGGGAGAAGGGCTGGGGTTGAGGGCGGTGTAAGATGTGGCAATTTGGTTTGCATCTTATTAGAATTTGAACTGATAAGTAACGGCAGGTATTACAGGGAACAGGCTCACCTGCTTAAATTCCCCATTGTCTTCATAAATGAAAAACGGATTTTGTCGGTTATACACATTGTACACGCTCACTATCCAGGCCCGCTCCCATCTTGCTTTTTTCTTTGTAAAACGCACCGCTACATCGCCCCGGTTATAAGAAGGCATTCTGAAGCCATTGCGGCTGCCATATACTTTTATTGATTCCCCGTTAACTCCCTGGTAATAACCGATAGGCAGGGTTATAGCATTGCCTGTGCCGTATACCCACTCGGCGCTGAATTCTACTTTATCGCTTAGGGTATAGATGCCGGCTACCTTAAAGTCATTACGCCGGTCATACTTGTAAGGGTAGGTCTGCCCGTTATTCAGATTGGCAAAAGTGCGGTTGGTCCAGGAGAGCGTATAGCCCAGCATCCCGGTAAATTTGCCCTTCTTCTTTTGCAGAAATACCTCAGCTCCGTAGCTGGAGCCCTTACCTACCTCCACCTTATCTTCCCAATTGGTGCTGCTGTTAAAAAAGCTGGTGCCTTCCTTATATTCTACCAGGTTGTCCATGGTTTTGTAGTAACCCTCCAGGCTTACTTCTATACCCGCTTTGTGGGTGTAAGCCAGTCCCACAGCCGCCTGTTGCGACTGTTGTGGCGGTATTCTGTCAGTTGAGGGCACCCAAAGGTCTGTCGGCAGGCCCACCGAACTATTGGTGAGCAGGTTGATGAACTGCGTCATTTGCACATAAGATGCCTTCGCGCTTAGCTTTTCGTTAATAAGATAGCGGGCAGAGACTCTCGGCTGCAATGAGTTATAGTTTTTATTCCTTACATCAAACCTTGCGGCATGTATGCCTACATTTACCTTTATCCGTGAGCTTATGTGTATATCATCTTCTATGTAGGCTTCCATTTCATTACCCAGTATCGGCTCCGGCCCAACCGATGTATCCTGATTTAGGCCACCCGAAGATATTTTTGTCTGTTGCACACCCGGTGTGTAAGTATGGGAAATAACACCAATCCCCGCCTTTATAAAGTGATTGGGCGAGGGAAAGAAGTCAAGGTCGTACTTGGCGGCAACGTCAGAGATGCCTGATGTGTACTTCAACTGGAATTCATCCTTCACACCATTATCTGTACTGCTGCTGTTAGCAGAAATAACGAACTTATACCTGCTGTAATAAGATGTAAGATTGCCAAATAATTTAGGGCTGAACTCGTGGTTCCAACGGCCTACACCTGTGATATTGCCCCACTGCAGCCCTCCGCTGAATGAAGATGGCGAAGTGGCGTCATTATTCACATTGCTGAAATAAAATTTATCATTACCGAAATAGCCGCTGGCATACAGATGGTCTTTTTTGCCCAGCGTAAAGTTTACCTTGCCATTCAGGTCGTAGAAGTAATAGCCACCCTTGTTATCACCTTTCATAAATGGTTTGGCAAGCACGTCAACATACGTTCTTCTGCCAGAGACCATGAAGGAAGATTTTCCTTTTTGTATCGGGCCTTCAAGGGTAAGGCGCGATGCTATAAGCCCCAGGCCGCCTTCGCCATGTATTTTATTCTTGTCGCCTTCCTTCATATTAATATCTATTACTGATGACAGCCTGCCGCCATACCGGGCGGGGAAGCCGCCCTTTATTACCTCAACACTCCTGATAGCATCAGTATTAAAAACAGAGAAAAAACCAAACAGGTGGCTTGCATTATATACCGGTACACCATCAAGCAAAATAAGGTTCTGGTCGGGGCTGCCACCTCTTACATACAGGCCTGATGTACCCTCGTTGCCGCCCTGTATGCCCGGCAGCAGTTGTATCGCCTTCATTATATCAGGCTCACCCAGGAACGCGGGTAATGATTTTATAGTCTGGATAGAGAGGTTGATACTGCTCATCTGGGTTCTCTCCTGTATGGCTGCTTCCTTCCTTACCTTTACCACAACTTCCTTCAACTCTTTGGCTTCCTTGAGTTGTATATTCAGTTCAATATTGGCATTTGTAGCCACAGAAGTATCAAAAGTTTCAAAGCCAATAAAAGAAGCCCTCAACGCTACGGCAGAAGTACCTGTAGGCAAAGTGATGGAGTAAAACCCAAAAGTATTGCTCGCCGCACCAATATTAAGGCTGGGGATATACACAATAGCACCGGTGAGCCGCTCCCCGCTCTTTTGTTCGCTTACGTAGCCGCTTATGGTTATATGCTGTGCATAGGCCGCCATATTAAAGGCACCCAGTAAAAAAACAATGAATAAACTTCTTATGGAAACCATGTGCATAGTGTTAGCAGATAAACAAACGTAAAATTGGTTATTTATTGCGTAAAGGAGGTATTAGATTTGTGTATTGAACTGAAACTACCTGCTTCCCTAACATAAAATTAAAATAAGTTTGCTCCATTTTTGCTACTATATTCGCTGAGCAGTAAATGTTTTTTAATTTCGGAAACCCCACGCTTCCAGCCCCCACTGGTCGCAAGCGTCCCGCTGCGCCCCACAATATGTAAGCGTCTCGCTTCCACAGCCAGCGGGACGCTTGCAAAACTGGGGTCGCAGCGGACGCTGGCGACCAGGGATTACAATTTGCCTGGTCGCAAGCGTCCCGCTGCGACCCACAATATGGATATAGGACACATCCAGTGGCTATAACCGCCAACAAGCTTTGAAATTCATTTCGTTAACACTACCTTGCGGCGAAAAAAATATGAAAAACCTAAATCTTCTTTTGCTGCTGTTTGTACTCGTGTCGTCGTGCGCTACTATAAAGATGGGTGAAGACCCTGACCCCAACCCAAAGCCGTATATAAAGCTGAGGAACGGGACGGTGTTGCACCCCGAAACTGTGAAAAAAACTGCCTTTAACATAATTGCAGACAATAAATCTTACAACAGAACTAATATAACAGCATACTGCGATGGAAAGTACCAATACCTTCCGACCAGCAGCAGTTTTTTTATCCCGCTTATATATACCGGCAAACTTAACGTGTATACCCTGGAAACTATTACAACAACTTCGTATTCTAATGGTACTACAAGTAGTAGCGGGAATAAGTTTGAATACGTTACAAATGGGAATGACTCATTAATCAAAATGTATTACAAACCCCTTTCCAAAATTATTGCCCCTGGCACTCCGGCATTTGACTACCTCAAGCTATCCCGGCAAAATGACCGCCTCGGTAATGCGAAAATAATAGCCGGCCTGGCGTGTGTATTGGGTGGTTTTGTTATTATTGGAAGCGGTTTTAGCGCGCAGGGTGTAGATGGAAAGCGGATGGCCGCCGGCGGACTCGTTGAGTTGGTAGGGCTGGGTGGCATGGTTTACGGCGCTATAACTAAAGGACACGCAAAACAAAACCGGCGCAGGGCGGTGGCCTGTTACAATGGTGTGCTGCCGCCGCTAAGTAAGTAAAATTCAAACAGATAAATAAATGAAACTATGTAGTGGCAACCCCCATCTGGTCGAAGGGTCTCCCTTCGTCCTAATATGAGGAAGCGTCCGCTTCCGAGACAGAGAATTAGTTGAATAATTGTAGGCATTGAGCTAATCTCTTCATGATGCTGCGAAAAAAATTCATCTTGTTCAACTCCACTGGTTGCAAGCCTCCCGCTGGCGGCCATTGATCAATCTGCTATTCATGGCATCGGTAGAGAACGGTAATATCAACAGAATAAAAAAAATCCCACAATAGTTTATTGTAATTCAAATTATTGCTTTTAACTTTGAACTTATATGCATTTTTGCGGATCTTGATTTTTGATGCGCCAAATTTTTAAAAACACCCAAACCAAACTACCATTTTATGAAAAAAACATTACTATTCTTTATTCTCTTATTTCCCTTTATTGTTAGTGCCCAGCACGGTATTGTAAGTGTAGTGGCAGGTGGCGGGACCTACGGCGGCTTTGGCGGTGATGGCGGTGCGGCAACAGCCACTGCGGCGCGTTTTAACACGCCAACAGGTGTTACTATGGATACCGCGGGTAACTTGTACATTTTTGACAAGAACAACAACCGTGTACGCCGTGTAGACCACAGCACCGGGATATTGACCACAATAGCCGGTAATGGTTCGTCAACTTATTCAGGAGACGGTGGGCCTGCCACTGCTGCGGGTATCGTCAGCTCCGGGAGCCGAAGCACACTGTGCACTGACAGGGCCGGCAATATATATTTGACAGACGACTCTAAAAGGATAAGAAAAATTGATATTTCTTCCGGCATTATTTCAACGGTGGCCGGAAACGGTTCATCCACAATTTCAGGGGATGGCGGAGCGGCCACAAGCGCCGGACTTGGTCAGCCTACCTCTGTATATGTAGATACCAACGGAAACATATTTATTAGCGGTTCGTATAAAATACGAAAAGTTACCGCATCAACTGGTATCATCAGTGCCGTAGCAGGAAGTACTTCACCAGGCTTCGCAGGAGATGGCGGCCCGGCAACGGCAGCTCGGCTGGATGGTATCCGCGCCATAGTAGTAGATAACAGCGGGAATATCTATTGCACTGACAACGGCAATAACAGGGTAAGGAAGATAAGTGCATCAGGCGTCATTACAACGATAGCAGGAAATGGCACAATGGGCAACAGCGGTGATGGCGGACCCGCTACGGTTGCACAATTATATATGCCTAAAGGAATGGGAATTGATCCAAGTGGTAATATTTATGTCCACGATTATAATTATGTGATTAGGAAAATAGATGCGTCCACCGGCATTATCAATAAAGTGGCCGGTATGTACTCAAGTGGGAGCTGGTCAACCACGAATGCAGACAGTATGTCCATTGATGCTGAATGTATCTATAGTGACCCTGCCGGCAATATCTATTACACCTATCTTGGTGGTTGGACCAGTATAATACTTCATCCATTTTCAGTAATCAATAGGCTTTCTGCTACCGATAGCTTGGCCACAGCCACGTGCACGTTGCCTGCAACAGTAAATATTGGTATACATGGCACGGTGAATGGTACTCCTTCCTCAACTGATTCTGTACACCTAACGGTTAACTGGGGTGAATTTACGCCAAACCCTGTTACTACTTATACGCTGCCTTATACCTATAGCGGCAGCACTTATGGCTTTGGTGATACCATCAGCAACCTCGGCAGCTACACCTACCACGTGCCGGGCGTATACACCCCAACAATCACAGTGGCTACACTTGGCGGATATACTGATGTGATTAACGCGCCCACTGTAACTATTGGAAATATTTGCGGTAGTGGCATTACAGCGCTTACTACAGACTCCGTGCAATATGACATTACAAGCGGCTATTGCTCTAACCCGGCGAGGATAACACATACAATCTGGGGCAGGGTTACCGGCACGCCATCGGCAGGAGATTCGGTATACATAGTGCTTAATAATGATCACGCAGGTTTACCTTATGAAATGCATAAAGTGCCCTATACCTTGTCCGGCTCCACCTATTATTTTCACGATACTATCTCTCACCTTTACCCTTATGGCGTCTACCGCCAGTATGTCCGTGCGGTTACTTCAAGCGGGTTGTTTTCACGGGAAACTTATGCGCCCGAGATGCCTAACAGCTGTAGCGGCGGTTCAATATCAGTATATTTCTCTGATACCGCTTCTGCCCCTATGTACTGCCATCTGCCCTTTACTGACAGGTTCTCACTTTCAGGCTCGCTTTATGATTCTGCCGTGCTGGCCACAACCGTTTCGGTAACTGTTAATTATGGCGATGGTACCATATCTACATTTACGCTGCCTGTTATCCATACAAGTGGGGGCAGCTTTACTTTTAATGCGGGTACTCTTTTGCATACCTACACTATGTCAGGCAGTTTTACACCCACTGTTACGGTAACTGCACTAAGTTATACCAGCTCCATGAGTGTTGGCACGTTTATCCTGGGTTCCAGCTGCTCACCCGTTACCGGTATTTTTTACATAGATACCAATGCTGATTGCACCCACCAGCCAATGGAAAGTAAGCTGGGCTACTGGCCTTACGCTATCATTAATCCTGCCCTTTCTGATACGGTTTATGGCTGGTGCAATGATACCGGGTATTTCTCCGCTAATGTAGTTGACGGCTATTCCTATACTATTATTGCTGACCCGGCCGCGTACTTTACGGGCACTTCAACTGCTACTACACTTGCCGCGTCCTGCCCTTCTACGGGTACTTTCTCCTTTACGGCTTCAGGAGGCAGTTATGTGCAAAACATGGGCTTTACCTGCACCTCGCCTTCCACAGTTGATATGTATACTTCCGGTACCGGTGACCGTTTCAGGCCGGGCGATACGGCTTTATTGGCCATTACTGCCAGTAACCCTTACGGCTATATGTGCGATACCCTTAGCGCCACAGTAACCCTTACGCTCGATACAATACTTAACTATGCAGGCATATCTTCTGGTCCTGCTCCTACAAGCGTTTCGGGTAATGTAATTACCTGGCACTTTGCTAATGTGGCTTCCCTGTTTGAATTTAACGCTGTTGTAAAAGGCATGGTGCATACTACAGCCACTGCAAGCGATACGGTTAGAAATACGGTGTCTGTTACTGCTACCAGGATAACCGACCCAGACATGTCTAACAACACCACTTACTGGCAGCGGGGGGT